>CAYUOY010000001.1:0-86107 GCA_964446495.1 uncultured Woeseiaceae bacterium
GCAACTCATGCAACGATCGGCTTCCGCCTTCGCATCTTCCTCTGACAGGCCCTTAATGCGTTCGCCGAATGAGCCCAGTACGGAATCCGGCGTGATCTCGTTTTCCTGGCGAACATGCCGTTCTTCATACTTGAAGTGGCCAAGAAATAGCTCATCGGAGGGTACAATTTCGACGGCTGAGCGGTCTTCGTAGTTATGGATCGCGTAGTCAGAAGAGTCTGTACCACTCTCCTGCACATGCGGATAGGCGCTCGGAGCATGGTCCGTCTCACGCAATTTTTCGAGCAGGCTGAAGCGGTGAACGTCGACTTTGGGTCTCTTCGAGATATCGTGACCCGAGAGGAATGAGTCGATCCCTTCCGCCGCGATCGACGCCTGGCCAATGGCCGTCGTCAAAAGGTGTGGCTTGACGATGTCACCGCCAACAAACAGGTCAGTATGATTCTTGACACGGTAGAAACCGTCGGCGTCAATCAATCCGCGGCCATTGTCAAGGCTGTCAAAGCCGGTCAGATCACCGCTTTGGCCAATGGCGGCAACGATCAGGTCACATTCGATATCAAACTCGGAGCCTTCCTTGACGACGGACTTGCCCGAACTCCAGTCGACCTCCGTCATGCGCAGTCCCGTGGCGCGACCATCATCGTTGGTAATGACTTCCACCGGTAGCACGGAACCCATGATCTTGACGCCCTCCTGGGTGACATGGTGGACTTCCATTTTTGTGGCGGGCATGTCGTCGAGTGATTCCCACGAGACCAGCGTTACGTCGGCGCCCTGGCGCTGGGCAACGGTGGCGGCATCATGTGCGACATGACCGAGAATGACGCTCTCCGGCCGATCGTGTTCACGCTTGGACTTGATATGACCCAGGCGGCGAGCAACGGCGGCGACGTCCATCGACGTATCGCCACCACCGACGACCAGTACACGCGCGGCGGTATGCTTCAGTCGCCCATCGTTGAAGGCTTGCAGAAACGCAACACCGCTGATGCAGTTCGGTGCGTCGCCACCTGGAACCGGCAGTGCCGAACCGGATTGTGCGCCCAGTCCAATAAATACCGCATCGAATTCCTGTTGCAATTCCTCGAGCGAAACATCGACGCCAACCTTGGTGTTATTGCGGACTTCGACCCCGAGATCGAGAATGCGCTTAATCTCGCCGTCAAGAACATCGGGCGGTACCCGGTAGCCGGGAATGCCGTATCGCATCATGCCGCCCAATTCATCGTGCGCTTCTATGATGGTGCAGCCGTGTCCCATGCGGCGCAAGTGATAGGCACAGGCGAGGCCCGCTACGCCACTGCCGACAATGGCCACTTTTTTGCCCGAGTCCTTTTCGATGGTTTTTAGTTTCAGCTTATGCTCAAGCGCATAGTCACCGATGAACTGTTCAACCGCATTAATGCCTACATGGTCCTCGACTTCATTACGGTTACAGCCGTCCTCACAGGGTGCAGGGCAGACTCTGCCCATGATGGCCGGGAATGGATTCGCATCGGTCACTCTGTCGAACGCGTATTCCTGCCATGGCATGTCACCCGGCGCTTTTTCAATGCCGCGTGCAATATTCAGCCAGCCGCGAATGTCTTCTCCCGACGGGCAGCTGCCCTGACACGGTGGCGTACGGTGCACATAAGTTGGGCACTTGTGCGACGCATCGGCCGTAAAAATTTCTTCCTGCCAGGGACGATGTGTGTTGTCACCGTCTTTGAAACGGCGGTTTGTAAGCATTTTTTCAGTCATCGATTCTCTTCTTGCGATTGATCATTGTAGGTCATGCCGTGGCAACATCAGCGGTCGTTTCTTCATCAACACCGGTTGTCGCCGTCTTTTCATCTGCACCCTCTATCGTCTGGCCATCGAGAATGATGGCGTTCGATACGAGTTGGTGAACGCTGACGATACTGTCCATGTCGAATCCGTAGCTGGGCATGACTTTGGAAAATTGTGATTTGCAGATCGCACAAATTGCCGCCATGTGAGTGACGCCGTGCTCTTCAACGACTTCTTGTAAGGCTTGCATTCGCGGTGAGGCACCCTTGGTCCTGAGTTCAATCAGGTCGTCCGTGAGCAGTCCGCCGCCGCCGCCGCAACAAAAGGTACTTTCGTTGATCGTATCGGCGGCCATGTCGACGAAATTGTTACAGCAGGCCTTGATAATGGCCCGCGGAATTTCAAACTGTCCGCCGGGTTTGTCGCCCATTCTGGAGCCACGAGCAACGTTGCACGAGTCATGGTATGTCAGCGTCATATGATCATTCGCCGACTTGTCCAGATTCAGCGCACCTTTTTGGAGCAGGTCATAGGTGAATTCGCAAATATGTTGCGGAACCGGGTAGTTCCGGTCCAGGAAATCAAAGGGTCCGACCAGGGTGTTCATGAAACTATAGGCAACCCGCCAGGCGTGGCCACATTCGCCGAAGACAATACGTTTGACACCGAGATCTTCGGCGGCCTTACGGATACGTTCCGCGACCATCTTCATCTGCTCGACGGAGCCAATGAACATCGCAAAATTTGCGGCCTCTGACGCGTACGAACTTATGGTCCAACTGACACCGGCCTGATGAAAGACTTTGGCGTAGCCAATAAGTCCATCGACGTGCGGTTCGGCAAAAAAGTCGGCGCTGGGGGTCACCAGGAGGATGTCCGCACCCTTCTGATTCAATGGCAGTTTGACCGCAACGCCGGTCTCGTCCTCAATGTCTTCCTCAAGGTCTTCCAGCGTATGTGCCAGCGCTTTCTCCGGAAGACCCAGGTTGTTGCCGATCGTGTGCACCTTGCCAATAATTTCATTGCAGTATTTCTGGCCCTTGCCAATATGGTCCATGATTTCCCGAGCGGCCATGGAAATTTCGGCCGTGTCGATACCGTAGGGGCAATAAACAGAGCATCGCCGGCATTGTGAGCACTGATGAAAATAGGTGTACCAGTCATCCAGCACTTCTTCGGTGAGATCCTCGGCGCCCACCAACCAGGGTACGAGTTTGCCCGCCAGCGTAAAATTGCGGCGATACACCTTGCGCATCAGATCCTGGCGCGCGACCGGCATATTCTTCGGGTCACTGGTGCCCAGGAAGTAATGGCATTTATCCGTACAGGCACCGCATTTGACGCAGCTGTCCATATAGACCTGCAATGCTCGTGACTTGCCGAGCAACTCGCCGAATTTATCAATGGCTTTGGTTTGCCAGTCATCGACCAGTTCAGCCGGGAAGCCGAGAGCTTCCTGGTGAATTGCGGCAGCGGCAAAGGGCGACGAATGCTTCATCGCATCACGTTTGAGTGTCGGGATTTCGACCGGAACCGTGATTGAAGGTATCTCGAAATCAGCCATCGGCGAGCCGCTCCCCACCATCGGGTTGTCCGTCATTTACCGTTGTCGGCCACGATGCAATGTGCCGCTTTTCGCGCGGATTGTCGACTTGATTGCGGCCGGGGCTGAAAAATACGCCGGGCGCGTGCAATAGTTTGGAAAATGGAAACACGATGGCCAGCGTCAGGACCAGTGCAAGGTGCACCAGGAGAACCGGATCGGTCGGAATGGGCTGCCAGTCGAAATACATCAAGCCCAAAATGAAGGTCTTGAGTGCAATGATATCGGTGTGTGCGACATACTTCATCATGAGGCCGGTGGCGGCAATACCGATGAGCAGCAGTAACATCAGGTGGTCCGAGGGCGAAGAAATGTAACGTACTCGCTCGACCGCGAAGCGCCGTACCCAGAGTCCGGCAAGACCGGCGACCATGGCGAAGCCAGCGTACAGGCCAAAAGGCTGTGCCCAGGTGACCCAGATCCATACGGGTTCGGTGAAATAGCGTAAGTGCCGCATCGCTACCAACAATAATGCCGCATGAAAAATCCAGCCGAAAAGCCAGGTCCACTTATTGGCCTTGAACAGGCTTTCGAAAAAAACGACCTCTTTCGCCATACGAACAACGACGCCTGACCGCGTCGTAGGCGCTGGCGTCGTCGGGATTTTCAGTGGCGCAGGGGTGCGTGCATAGAGCCGGATTCTGTACGCGAGGCCAATAACAAGAATCGCCGCTGCGAGGTAAAACAGGACTGCATAAACGCTGCTTAGCACGAAGCTCTTTGCCCTTTCTGATGATGGTTATTCGGTTCTCATTTGCTATGGGTGATCTTGGTGAGCTTTTCAATCAATCTTCGGTCGCGCATCAGGTCGCGCTCCTACAACGATTCAATGGTCACTTCTGCAGGAGCGTGACCTGACGTGCGACCGATCAGTCAGACACAGCCGGTTGGTTTAGGCAAGCCAGCAATTTTGCAGGCCTGTTTAGCCGGACCGTACGGAAACAACTCATACAGGTACTTGCTGTTGCCTTTGTCGGGGCCCAGTGATTTCTTGATGGCTTTGGTCAAAACGCGCACTGCCGGAGCGATTTGATACTCCTCGTAATAACTACGCAGGAAATTGACCACTTCCCAGGAATCATCATCCATCTCGATGTTTTCACCCTCGGCAATCAGTACCGCCAAATCCGGGTTCCAAAGACTGATATCAGTGATATAGCCTTCCTCATCGGCCTCAACCGTCGTGCCGTTAATTTCGTAAGCCATGGCTTGCCTCTCTAATCTTGTTTTAATCCAGAATAATTATAACCAGGACTGGGTGGCGTCCTTATCCGCCACCAAATCCACAAATCCTTCATAATCAATGGTTTCAACGCCATCGATTAACGTCATGTCATTCAGGCCTCGAGCTGCAAGGTCCGGGCCCAACACATAGAAGGACAAACTTTCCATCCGACCGGTTATTTTATCAGCTTGAGAGGCTTTCGCCAAAGCGGCGTACACGCCATCCTCGATCAGCAGCACAGAACTTCCATCCGCCGCCAGTCTGAGGCAGCTATCCAGTGCATTTCGCTCAAAAGGAGACTTGTTGACTATATGTAACATAGTGCTCACGAACTGATCACAACGTCTTGCTGAGACATGATGTCGCGCAAATCGGCGGCGCCGACCACTTCGACCGGGATAACCAGGTCATCAGCGGTCAGACCACGAGCTTCAAGTGATTCCTTTTCGACGTATATTTTCTCAACATCGTAGTCGTCGAGTGCGCCGTAAGTTTTCGAAAAATTCTTCATCCCGATTTCGTTCGTATCCTGATTTTTCTTCAACTGGCAAACACCGTCATCAATAAAAACGACACTCACGTCTTGATCAAAGGCCGCCGCGACCAGCACCACTTCCAGGCACTCCAGTGCATAGATCGTGCCGTAAGGCGGGCGTCGATTCACGTACATGAATCGTTTTACAATTTCGGGTCCGTCCTCGTCAAACTCGTCCATGTCTCTCGATTCCTCTAGTCGCCGAAGACGACCATGCGGTCGGCCTGAATGCCGGCTTCAACCAGTTGCCCTAGTCCTGAAATACGAAAGCCATCTTTCAGAATTTCATCCTTAATACCGCGGCGCAAAGCGGCCGCAACGCAGACAACCAGATCAATGCTATGTTCTTCGGCCAGCGCCGACCACAATGCGACGAGATTTCTATCATCTGACTGCGGTTCCGACAATTTGTTGGCATTAAAAACACCATCATTGTAGAAAAACACGCGATAGATTTCGTGCCCCCTGGCCAGCGCCGCTACGACAAATCGATACGCACTGTCGGATGCCTGGTGCGTAAAGGGTCCTTCGTTGATCAGGATGCCGAATTTCATCAGAAGTGAATATGGGTCGATGCGTTCAAACTGCTGCGCCCGCCTCTCCAGTCCTCGATTTGATGTTTGGTAAAGGCCAGGCCGGTCAGTTCGAAAAAGCGCGGCCAGCCGATGCGATCAATCCATTCACCCATTCGCTCCCAGGCTCGGGCATCGTCCTTGTACGCATAAAGAATGGTCTTCACTACCTCGGCGACTTCCGGCCAGCGTGGTGGATTATTCGGCAAGTTGGCAACGACCAGTTTGTGGAACGTCGGCTTGGTGCGTGCGTTGGAATGCTTGCCGCCAACCCAGATGGCGAGTTTCGTTGATTCCGGTCCGTTGATCTGCATTGGGGGGCAGGGTGGGTAACACGCACCACAGCAAATACATTTCTTTTCGTCGACTTCCAGCGACGGCTTGCCGTTGACCATTGCCGGCCGAATGGCGGCCACCGGGCAACGAGCGACCACGGCCGGTCGTTCGCAGACATTGGCAACAAGATCGTGGTTGATTTTCGGTGGCTTGGTGTACTGCACATTGATGGCGATGTCACCTTGACCACCGCAGTTAATCTGGCAGCACGACGTCGTCATGCGCACCCGGTTCGGCATTTCTTCGTGAGTGAATTCGTGATGTAACTCATCCATCAATGATTTGACGACGCCCGAAGCATCGGTGCCCGGAATATCGCAGTGCAGCCAGCCCTGCGTGTGGGAAATCATCGACATTGAATTGCCAGTACCACCCACTGGAAATCCGCCGGCGGTCAGCGTTTCAATGAGAGGCACGGTCTTGTCTTCCGAAGTGCACATGAACTCCGCATTGCTGCGGGTTGTGAAGCGGATATGGCCGTCGGCATATTTGTCGGCGATATCACACAATTCGCGAATTGTGTGCACATCCATCTGACGCTGCGTGCCCGCACGCACTGTCCACACTTCATCGCCGTTCTTGGCGACGTGATGCAATACGCCCGGACGAGGTCGATCATGCCAGTCCCAGTTGCCATAATTCTTCCTGAGCAACGGATGCATTTGCGGAAAAGGGTCCGGGACGCCGTGTTCGACTGCTCTGCGCGGTGTTTCCTGGTTCTTCATCAACTACTCCTAAGCGATGGCTCTGCTCTATGCCGCGTCAGCGGACCCGTTGCCAGCCTTCTTCCGTTCGTGCCACTTCCTGGCTTCCTCGTCCCAGTCATCCGTACGCACATAGGAACTGGTGCGTGGATGGTTCACCATGTTTGGATCGACGTCGACACCGATCGCATCGAGGAAATTCGCCAGTCCGATGCGATCTATGGTTTCACCGATACGCTCGTGCTCAAGCGCATTCTCGGCGAAGAAGTCGACCACTGTCTCGGCCAACTCGTTTAAGGCTTCGAAGTCTTCATCGGTGTCGAGTTTCATGAACGGGACGATGACGGTGCCCATCGTGTCGCCAATTTTCAGCGAACGTTTGCCACCCATCAGGACGGAGACGCCGCGATCATCGCCGGGAGACAAGGCCTTGGTCATCACGTTGATGCAATGCATGCAGCGGACGCAACTCTTGTTATCAATGTCCAGTGTATCGTCGTCGTTCAGGCTGAGTGCGCGTGTTGGACAATTCGAGATCACTGTATCGATCATCTGCTTGCGACCGACTCTGGCGACGTGCTTTTTAACCTCCTCCTGATCGACCTTTATGTCGTCACGCCAGGTGCCGATAACGGCGAAATCCGAGCGGTGGATGGAGTTAACGCAGTCGTTCGGGCAGCCAGAGAACTTAAACTTGAATTTGTACGGCAGCGCCGGTCGATGCATCTCATCGATCAGGCCATTGAGAATCATGCGGTGGGCGCGTACTTCGTCGTAACACGATTGCTCGCAACGAGCGTGGCCGACGCAGCTCATGGAGGTTCGCAATGCGGGTCCCGCACCGCCCATGTCCAGGCCTATCTTGTTCAATTCGTCGAAAGCGGGCTGTACTTTATCCGTTTTGCAGCCCTGGAACATGATGTCTCCGGACTGTCCGTGCAAGGCAATCAGTCCCGATCCGTGTTCTTCCCAGATGTCACACATATTGCGTAACAGTTCGGTTGAATAGTGAAAGCCGGCGGGGGGTTGCACGCGAAGTGTGTGAAATTCCTTCGATTCAGGAAATTTCTCCGCAACCTCGGAGAAGCGAGGAATGACTCCGCCACCGTATCCGTAGACGCTAACGGTGCCGCCTTTCCAGTAACCCGTACGGGTTTCGTAAGAATGCTCAAGTTGACCGACCAGGTCCTTCATCATATCGGCGTGGGGCTTGTCACCATCATTCGCCAGCCGTTTAAGGCCGGTCACGAAGCTTGGCCATGGCCCGTCTTCGAGTTCGTCCAGCATGGGGGATTCGTGTATTTTTTTCGACATGAATTTCTCCGCCAAAGTTACGTTGCTATGCTGAGCCTGTTGATGCCATTTTTGATCATGGCCGCTTATCGAGCGTTGGTTCGTCGAGGCACTTAATTTTGTATATTATGATTTTATCATATACGGTTTCCTGTCCCGCATCCAGCGACGACGTTGCATCGGCTGGAATAGGCATCTTACCGCGATTTGGGCCCGGAAATGTTCACTTCAAGCGAAAATAACTACCGCGAATGGCGCGCCGCAAGGCTCGATCGCTATCCGCAAACAGCGGACGACCTGCTGATTGGTATCGGTGGGCTGACGGATGTGCTCGAAAGTGAAAAAACCGCCATTCTGGCGCTTTGCCGACGGGCCAATATGGCCATTTACCATTGCCCTGACCGGGCCGAGGGTCGGGATGCCGTGCGTGTATTCGCGGCAAATTTTGGTCTGCATCGTCTGGATCACCACCTCTGCGCCAATGAAGATGGCGTGGCAGAACTCACCGTGGCCGGCGATGACAAACGTGCGGAGTATGTGCCGTACTCGAATCGCAGCCTGAGCTGGCATACTGATGGTTATTACAATGAAACAGCGCAGCAGGTACAAGCGGTGGTGCTGCATTGCGCACAGGATGCGGCCGAAGGTGGAATGTCGGCGGTGCTTGACCCGTACATTGCTTATATAAGGATGCGGGATGCCGATCCGGCCTTCATAATCGCATTCGAGCACCCCGAATGCATGACGATTCCGGCGAACAGGAGTGCAACGGATGAGATCCGAGCGGAAGTAAGTGGGCCGGTTTTCTCGTACCGGGATGCCGGTTCGGTGCTGCTCATGCGCTACAGTACGCGCAAGAAAAACATTCGCTGGCGCAATGATGCCGCGACCACGGCGGCCCGGGAGTTTTTGTCTGAGCTGCTCGCCGAGGAGCAGGGCCCGGTGCTACGTTTCCGCCTGAAGCCGGGGCAGGGCCTGATTTCCAACAATGTTCTGCATAATCGAACGGCTTTTGAGGATGATTCGGCGGCACCGCGCCTTCTCTATCGTGCTCGCTATTTCGACCGCATTGACCCAAGCTAGTGCGCCAGCTTCCTACGTTTATAAACACAGGGCGATCACGTGGATACCATTGAGGTCAATATTAGCGAGATCATCATTCAGCATCCGGACATCAATTCCTTCAGCGAATTACTGGAAGCGGTACGCGGCATTACATCGGACAACATGCTGTTTCTTAGTTTTGATGTTAAACCTGACTACCGGGATACACCGCGTAACTGGCAGTGGCAATTGGAAGGCGCATTTGTCGGCGGAAAACGATGAGCGGCGAAACCGTGAAAAAACTGGATGATATTGCGGCGCCGTATGGTCGCAAGGTCACCCTGGAAGATGTCGAGCACGACAGCGGCTTGCGAATGTTGCGCGTGCGTATCCGCGAGGGCGGTCGCTTCACCATCCTGGATGTGGATGAAGACACCGCTACGCGCTGGGGCACAGTGATGAGCACCTGGGCCTGTAACGTGCGGCAATAGCGTACTGACCAGCAGTTGTTACGACAGGACACCGAGTTTGGATCACCTACCTGTATTTCTTAATGTAAAAGGCAAACGTGCCCTGGTCGTTGGCGGTGGAACGCTAGCGGCACGCAAAGCGGATCTCCTGCTGCGGGCCGGATGTGACCTGAATGTGGTAGCGGAGTCGCTGGAGGGCGATTTTGCTCGCTTTTTAGAAGACAAGCAGATCAGGCACAGTTCCGGGGAGCTTTGCGCGGCTGACCTTGAGGGTTGCGTCATTGCATTTGGCGCCTCTTCCGACGATGCGATTAACCAGCGATTGCACCAACTGGCGACAACGGCAGGCATCCCGGTCAATGTGAGTGACAGGCCGGAGTATTGCGATTTTGTCATGCCGGCACTGGTTGACCGTTCGCCGCTGTTAGTGGCGATAGGGAGCGGAGGTACGACGCCGTTATTGACGCGCATGCTCAAAGCACGGTTTGAGACCAGCATACCGGCATCGTATGGCCGCCTGGCGGAATTCGCCGGTAGCTATCGAGATCGGGTCAAAGAGTCAATTCCGGACATAACCCGGCGACGCCGTTTTTGGGAAACCATGATCGATGGGCCGATTGCCGAGCATCTGTTTTCCGGCCAGCAGGAGCAGGCCACGGCATTGATGAATAACCTGCTCGAAGAAGCGGCGAGGGAGGGGGATAAGCCTCCGCGTGGGGAAGTGTACCTGGTGGGCACCGGACCGGGTGATCCGGATCTGCTGACATTCCGCGCGCTGCGCCTGATGCAGCAAGCCGATGTGGTGTTGTATGACCGCTTGATCGGTGAAGGAATTCTCAATCTTGTACGCCGGGATGCCGAACGGATCTATGTTGGCAAGATGAAGCAGGATCACAGCGTTCCCCAGGAGGACATCAGCAAGATGTTGATTCAGCTAGCCCAGGAGGGGAAGCGTGTGTTGCGCCTTAAAGGCGGCGATCCGTTCGTGTTTGGACGAGGTGGCGAGGAGATCGAGACGCTTGCGGAGCATGGCGTGACCTTCCAGGTCATACCGGGAATTACGGCCGCCAATGGCTGTGCCGCCTATTCAGGCATTCCATTGACGCATCGCGATCATGCGCAGAGCTATGTCGTTGTTACCGGGCATGAGAAAGATGGCCAGCTCAATCTTAATTGGGAAAGCCTTATCCAGCCCCGCCAGACCGTGGTGGTTTATATGGGACTGACGTCACTTGGCACGATCACCGAGGGTTTCGTAGGCAATGGTGCGGATCCGGCAACGCCGGCCGCCGTTATTGAAAAAGGCACGCGAGCGGGTCAGCGAGTCATCACCGGCACACTGGAAACGCTTGCGGAAAAGTCCGATGCTGCTGAGATCGAGAGTCCTGCGCTGATTATTATCGGCAGTGTGGTGACATTGCGCGAGCAGCTTTCCTGGTTCGCGAATACGGAGTTAGAACGATGAGTGAGGCACTGACATATCTTATAAAGAATCGTCCCGAGGCGATGAAGTCGTATTTTTCTTTCATCAAGGAGGCGGGCAAGCACCTCGATCCGAAAACCCGTTCGCTGATATCGATCATCACCAAAGTGGACAGCCAGACGGAAGGCGGTCTGCGACAGTATTTGCCTCGAGCGCTTCGCGATGGTGCGACACCCGATGAGATACTCGACGCGATTCTCATGGCCTTCCCTACGCTGGGCCTGGCCAAAATCGTATGGGCGATGGATATCCTGCTTGATATGGATATCCCCGAGTTTCGCACTGAATTGCTGGGTATCGAGCCGGACTGGCACGATTTGATCAGCTGCGCCGATGTCGCTGATGGTGATATTACCTATGTCGAAGACTGTGATGGACGAAGCGTCTTCATCTATCGGTCAGGCGAGGACTATCGGATATACGACAGTCGTTGCCCCCACCAGGTGACCAACATTCCACGCCTGGCACTGGAAGGTAACTGTCTTACTTGCCCGAAACATCAATGGGTCTTCGACGTCACTACCGGTGAGTGCATTAAGAAAGGTAGCCGGCCTTTGAATCAGTTCGAAGGACGAATCGAGAATGAACGACTGCAAGCATATTGGTAGTGGGATGCAGCGTAAGTACTTAGATCTTATGAGAATACCTCCTGTTCCCGGCTGCCGACAATTCTAATATTCAGATATGCTAATATTCATCGAGTGGGTGCAAGAACCCTGGATTCGAGAGGTGCAAGGCCATGTCAAGTGAAGCTAAGATCGTAACTGAACAGACCCAAGATGCCGCCAGTGTGGCGCCGGCCGCCGTTCCTGAAGAAAAGGGTATGTGCATCATCGTGACCAAAGGCAGCCTGGACTGGGCGTACCCCCCGTTTATCCTCGCGACCACCGCGGCGGCAATGGGACTGCCGGTCACCATGTTTTTTACATTTTATGGTTTGCCGCTGTTGCTCAAAAAACTCAATCTGCAGATGACAACGGCCGGAAATCCGGCCATGAAGATGCCCATGATGGGTGCGCACATCGGTTTGCCGAACATTTTGACGGCTATTCCGGGCGTTGATGCCGCCTGCTCCAAGATGATGAAAAACATGATGAGCCAAAAAGGTATCGCGCCGATTGAAGATTTGCGAGAGATGGCTGTCGATGCTGAGGTACGAATGATCGCCTGCCAAATGACCATGGATTTGTTCGAATATTCGCTCGATGAAATGATCGAAGGACCGGAATTGGGTGGTGCCGCGACGTATGTCGAGGCGGCCAGCCAAGCACACATCAATTTGTTTATTTAGGAAGATCGGGGTTGACTGGATTGTGCATCAGGTCGCGCTCCAGGCGTTTTTCTATCAGCGCTCTTGCGGGTGTGCATCCCGATAAACCCAAAACCTGACAATTACTACTTACGAAAACAAAAGATCGGAGCAAGAATAAAATGGCTGACCAAACTCTTGATGCGAGAGGGCTGAATTGCCCACTGCCCATTCTTAAAGCCAGAAAGGCCCTCAAGGACGTTCCAGCAGGTGGGACGCTGGAAATAATTTCCACCGATCCCGGTTCAGTTGCTGATTTTGAGGCGTTCTGTCGCCAGACGGGCAATGAACTGATGGAATCCACCAGCGACGATTCCGAGTATCGATTCCTTATTAAACGCCCGGCCGCATAAACGAGACAGCTCAGTGGTGCCGGGAAATTTCTCAGCACCGCTCGCAAATCGTAGGTGATTGTCGCGATTCGCAGAATATATTCAAGCGCCGATCGTGGTCTGATTTCGAGCGGACCGGATGCAACAATGGCGGGTCGTGTTGCATCAGCCTGACCGGTTTTGAGGCCCGCCTACTGATTCCACCAGCGGCGAGATGATTGCCTGTCCCGCTTCGAAAAGCGCATGTCGATCTGCAGCATCAGCACGCGTAGTGACGTGCCGGCCAGGCGTCGCCACAAGCGGTTGTACCATTTGCTGAAATCGCGGTTGTAGGGACAAACCCGGATACAGATTGAACAGTCTGAATTCTGTCCCGCCCAGAAACGAAAACACTTTTCCGCGTGCGTTGTCCACTTCAGCACGCCGCGCAGATTCGAAATGCTGTGTGCTTTACGCGAAGGGGCCTCGGTCGGTATGGCCTTGGGTGGGCAGGCATTGCTGCAGCGCTGGCAAATATCGCAAAATTCCTTCACACCGAAACGTTTGGGTTGATCCACCTGCAAAGGCATGTTCGTGAATATTTTTCCGAGCCGCAATCGCGGTCCGTATTCCTCGGTGATCAGCAGGCTATGGCGGCCCACTTCGCCCAGTCCGGCCTGCACGGCAAGTGGGATCGGCAAGGCAGAATCGTTCATCGATGCGACCGCCTCGTAGCCGAGGTTGCGAATGTATTGTGCGAGTGTAAGAAGGATCACGGTGTCGTGTGTGTAGCCCATTCCCGTTGCTGATCCAGACAAAGCCGATGGCACAGTCGCGGTCAGGCCCTGGTCCATGGGTTCAGCTACCATGATGACAAACGGCAAATTGTCCGGTATGTCGACGGGCTTGCTTTGTTGAGTTCTTTCGCTGTATCGGGTGCTGTAGATCCAGCGCTCGTCATATTCACAGACGCCAACCAGGCCGGCCCCGATCGACGCTGCAGCCTTCCGCAGATTGGCACTTGCCTCCGCTGGCGACGCGAAGGAATAGGGTTCTGGCCAGCCTTCGGCCTGGGCGGTAAAGGTGTCGAAGAAACCCTCTTTGCGATCATCATTTTCGCGCCGCAAATCACGAATCAGGTTAGTGACATGCCAGGTCGCATTTCTGAGGGCATAGTCGCGTTGGCTAAAACCATCGGCCTTACGGGCGCGGGCATTGGGCATGTGGTGGCCCTGGAAAAAAGCCGTCGCTCGCTTGCTCTTGATCTCCGGATCCCATTCGGAGCGACAATAAATCTCGTTGCGTTGCTCGAAGCGTGAAAACTCCGCAGAAATGTCGAAGCCGGTTTTCAAATCGATGGGTTTTTTCTGTGGCACGAAATCAGTTCCTTTTGGTGGCAATATCTACGGAGAACCTGGGTAGACGATGTTGCCATCCATAACGGTCATTAACGCTTTTATGCTATGAATCCTGATAGCATCCAGCCCGAAGAGAATGCTGTCAAGAACAACAAGATGGACCTTCGCGCCGACTGCAAGGATGCCAGTTTCACCGTCCATGTGCAGTTGGTATGCCGCGTCTATGGTATTGCCATGAATCAGGAAAGCGATTTCCAGGCGCCCGCTCTCCTTCGACCGTTTCGCCCTGCGTGTTGAACAATGCAGACGCCGGTGCTATTTTGCGACGCGTGCGCGGCAGCCCTTCTCCTGGGAGCGGGAGACGACCGTCGGCCGCAAGAATTGTCTGAGCGTTTCTGGTGGGAGTGTTAGTGGCTGAGGTGGACGAAGAGTTACGTGCCTGGCGGAATGTGGATCAGGTCGATGATTCGTTTGAGAAAATTGGAGAAGAAACTGGACGTTCTTGCGACAAAGTTGTTGCAGCAATGAACCGCTGCGCGATTCGAACCTGCAAGATAGAGTACTTGTTGTACGACAAAGAAGCACGAGTTGTTGCGTGTGATTGACGTGCAGAAAAAAATGATCGGCCCGGTTGTCTTTCGAATATTCAAGTACTCGATATACTGCCTGCTCGCCTACAACATTTGGTTGTTCTTTCTTGAAGACTTTGCGGCCAGCGCCGAAACATTCACAGCTGGGGTGACATGGCGAGATGTTGTCGAGGCGTATTCTGCAACGATCGATACACTGGCCTGGGTCGTTCTGCTGCTGTTGTTCGAGCTGGAGACGGCGGTTATTCCGGATGAAAAGCTGCAGGGATCACTCAAATGGTCTCTGAGTATATTGCGCGGTGTGTGTTACCTGTTTATCGTTTACGCTTTCTACGGCTATGTCCTGAAATTGCTTTTCGTCACAAACCTGGAGCCATTTTCAGTTGCGGATCTTTGCTCGTTGATCGGCACGGAATTTACGTATACGGAAACCTTGAACAAGTATTTGTCCTTCACCCCGGAATCATGCCAGGCGATGCAGGGTGCTCCCCTGCAGCAAATCGTCGGCACGCAAGTAGTGGGAACTCCGGAGCAGTTTTCGCTGGTCTATTCGCTGGCGTTGACAGATATTATTAATGCCGCGAATTGGTTGGTGATTGTTGTAGTATTGGAGGCTGAAGTCTGGTTTCAGATAAATGGCCGTCTCAGCGATCGCAAGCTGAAGGCCAATAAATACCTCAAGGGTTTTTTGTACAGCATCTTGTTCGGCTGCGCTGTGTATTGGGGGGTTGAGGGTGGATTGCTGGAGTTTTGGGATGCGACATTGTGGTTGCTAGCGTTTATTTTCATCGAGATGAACATATTCGAGTGGCAAGCCGAAACGACGGCAGAGGAGCCATTGCCCTGTTGACTGAAGATATTTTGCCAGGAAGAACGTTATGAATGGAGAAGGAAACCTAGCCCTGTTCTGCGATTTTGAGAATATCGCATTGGGTGTGCGTGATACCAAATACGCCAAATTCGATATCCAACCCGTTCTTGAGCGCCTGTTGCTGAAAGGCAGTATTGTCACCAAGAAGGCGTACTGTGACTGGGATCGGTACAAAGAGTTCAAGAAGGTCATGCACGAAGCGGCCTTCGAACTTATTGAAATTCCTCATGTTCGAATTTCTGGCAAGAACTCAGCGGATATTCGTATGGTCGTCGATGCACTGGACCTCTGCTATACGAAAGAGCATATCGATACCTTTGTGATAATTTCCGGGGATTCGGATTTCTCGCCTTTGGTCAGCAAGTTGCGTGAAAATGCGAGAACCGTAATCGGCGTCGGGGTGAAAAACTCTACGTCTGATCTGTTGATTGCAAATTGCGATGAATTTATTTTCTATGACGACCTGGTAGCCGGTCCGGGTTCCGCGAAAAGGGAAAAAACAAAATCGACGACAGCCAGGAAAACAGAAACAAAGAAAAAGACTCCACAGAAAAGGCCCGCAAAAAAGTCAACGGACCTGGCCCAGGAGGCGATTGACCTGGTTCTGGACACCACCGAGGCGCTGTATACGGAACGTGGTGATCGCGGTAAGTTATGGGGCTCAATGATCAAGCAGACGTTAAAAAGAAGGCGTCCGGGATTCAACGAGGCGTACTATGGTTTTGGCTCTTTTAGCGATCTGCTGGAGGAAGCAGAATCTCGCCAGGTGCTTGAACTGGAACGAGACGAACGATCCGGTGGCTATATCGTCAAGGGTGTGACTCGAAAAAATAAAGATTAGCTGGCAATCAGCAGCGATTGTCGAGTAATTACCTGTCCGCAAAGAACCGTGTAGCGCACCGCATCATGTTTATGACCGGGCGCCCGTACTGGCCGGCGAAGCTGTATTTGCATTGCTGTTTCACTTGGCGCGTAGTTTTGACCGACGGTTCTTGAGGTTTTTCAGCCAGGCAATACTGAACTGGAGCGGCTCGGGGTGCATACGGTATCCTCGACGATGGGTGTGATCGTCAGTTATGTGCTGATGCGGAGACTCCAAAAGCAGCATCACGTTCTATCTTATCCGGACTAAATTGGAGGGTCCCTGGACATGCCCAAGCCGGTTTCGAATTATTCACACATTGATGTTCGCCTGTTCGCGCCGAATCTGGGTGCGGAAATCGGCGGTGTTGTACTTGAAGATGGTGTGACAGCGGAGCAACTCCGGGAAATAAAAAACGCGTTTCATGATCACCAGGTTTTATTTTTCAAAGATCAGAAGGAAATTTCGCCAGAGCGTCAGGTGGAATTCGGACGCATGTTTGGCGAATTGCATGAGCATCCGGCGGCGCCAACAATGCTCGGTCACCCGGAGATTTTCGAAATCCATGCGCACAAAGATTCCAAAATAGCCAACGGTGAGTTCTGGCATTCAGACGTTTCCTGCGACGAAATACCGCCTCTCGGCACGATGCTGCAAATACATATATTACCTCCGGCTGGGGGCGACACGATGTTCAGTGATATGTATGGAGCCTACGACGCGTTGTCGGGGCCGATGAAGAGATGTCTTGGCGAGCTTACGGCCACCCACGAGTCAGCCCACATCTACCGCGGCCGATACCGTGATCGTGGACAAGGAGACGACGATATAATTTGTCCAGTGTCGAGTCACCCGATCGTCCGAACGCATCCGGAGACCCGGCGCAAATCACTCTTTGTGAACAGGACGTTTACGACCCGAATAAATGAGCTCACAGAAGAAGAGAGTCGCGTGATTCTCGATATGCTTTTTGAGCATGCTGAGAAGATAGAATTCCAAATCCGCTTCCGCTGGTCTGAGAATGACATGGCGTTCTGGGATAATCGCTGCTGCCAGCACCGAGCCATTTGGGACTATTGGCCGCATGAGAGAAAGGGTCGCAGAGTGACGGTTCGAGGAGATCGGCCGGCTTAGCCAGGACTTTCCGGCCCGGTCGGAAGCTGATTGAACGGCCTTTCCCGGGGCAATATGTGGCAAACTGTTCCGTCTTTCGCCGCAGGGGTTCGCATGTCAGATTCGTTCGAAGATAGCTCACTCCTCTATCACAGCGTCTCACCGGCCGGAAAGCTATCGATCATGCCGACCAAGCCTCTGGCCAACCAGATCGATCTGGCGCAAGCCTACTCGCCAGGCGTCGCGTATCCCTGTTTGCGTATTGCTGATGATCCGCTGACCGCGGCCATATATACCGCGCGCAGTAATCTTGTTGGCGTTGTGACCAATGGCACGGCCGTGCTGGGTCTGGGAGATATTGGTCCTCTTGCGGCAAAACCGGTCATGGAAGGTAAAGCGGTTCTCTTTAAGAAGTTCGCAAATATTGATGCATTCGATCTCGAGTTAAGCGAGGCAGACCCACACAAATTGGTCGAAGCCGTCTCCAAGCTGGAGCCGACATTCGGCGCCATCAACCTTGAGGACATAAAGGCACCGGATTGCTTCATTGTTGAAGCAGCGCTCCGGGAGAAAATGAACATACCAGTGTTCCATGATGATCAGCATGGAACGGCTATTGTGGTCGCGGCAGCGATCAGGAACGGCCTTGAATTGATTGGCAAGAAGCTCACTGACATTAAGTTGGTTGCGACCGGCGGTGGTGCAGCCAGTCTCTCGTGTCTGGATCTCCTGGTCGAGCTTGGGCTGCCGCGACAGAATGTGACCCTGATTGATGTGGAAGGCATCGTTTATGTCGGGCGAACAGAAGACATGAACGAGTACAAATCCCGTTATGCCGTGGAGACCAGCATGAGAACGCTTGCTGATGCGATTGTTGATGCGGATTTGTTTCTCGGGCTGTCTGCACCTGGCATTCTGACCGGCGATATGGTCAAGGACATGGCTGATAAGCCGATAATCATGGCGCTGGCAAACCCGACTCCCGAAATCCTTCCGGAAATCGCGTTTGAGGCCCGGCCGGACGCCATTATTGCGACGGGTCGGTCTGACTATCCGAATCAGGTCAACAACGTACTGTGTTTCCCCTTCATTTTTCGTGGCGCGCTGGACGTCGGGGCAACCACGATCAATAAGGAAATGAAGGCGGCCTGCGTCGACGCGATCGCATCGATTGCGAAGCGTGAATCCACCGACGAGGTGGCCAGTGTTTACAAAGATGAGAGCCTGCAATTCGGGCCAACCTATTTGATACCAAAACCTTTTGATGCACGATTGTTTGTCGATGTGTCATTCGCCGTGGCCAAAGCGGCCATGGACTCTGGAGTGGCATTGCGGCCGATCGAAGATCTGGATGGGTACAAGGAAAAACTTCAGGCCTTTAGTAATCGATCGTTGATGTTCATGCAGCCGGTTATCGATGTGGCCAAGCGTGATCGTGAGCGGCTGGTCTTCGCTGAAGGTGAGAATAAAAATGTGCTGCGGACGGTGCAAACGGTCGTAAGAGAGGGTATTGCCGAACCACTCGTCGTCGGGCGAGAAAGTGTTGTGCGCAAACGCTTGGTGGAATTGGGTATCGATTTGACGATAGGGAAGGATTTTCAGCTAATCGACCCGCAGAACGATGCCCGTTACAGTCAATACTGGAAGTTTTATCACAGCAAGGTTTCCCGGCGCGGTGTATCGGTGGCGGCGGCACAAACGGTCATGCGAACCAACAACACGGCGATCGCGGCTTGCATGGTGACACAAGGTGATGCGGACGCTTTGATATGTGGCACTGAGGGACGCTTCGATCATCACCTGCAGCACATTATTGAGGTTATCGGCATTGCGAGGCCGGGCGAGAAAATCTCATCGCTCGCTGTTTTAATTTTGCCTCAGGGTCCTATTTTTATCACGGATGCTTTTATCGAAGTGGATCCGACGGCAGAGCAAATCGCCAATACGACACTGGCCAGCGCAAGGCGTATCCGGGACTTTGGCATAAAGCCCAGGGTTGCGCTTCTATCCCACTCCAATTTCGGTTCTTCACGTGCACCTTCCGCGATCAAGATGCGCAAAGCCACGCAGATACTGCAGCGAATCGCCCCTGACCTGGAGGTTGACGGGGAGATGCATGCGGATGCGGCATTGAGCGAAAAGATCCGGAATGCAGTGAATAATGATACCAATCTCAACGGTCCGGCCAACTTGCTGGTGATGCCAAACCTGGACGCAGCTAACATTGCCGTTGAAATGATTCGCTCGATTAATGACGTGTTGATGATCGGGCCCATTCTGTCGGGGACCGCGAAGTCAGCGCATATTGTCACGCCGTCTTCAACCGTTAGAGGAATCTTCAATATTTGTGCTGTCGCGGTTGCTGATACCTGGCGGCGGAAAAATGAAGAAGGGCAGCCCAGTCAAACCGAATTGGCCTGAAATAGCCGCTTGCCACCTCGCCCGGTCGCGTTAACCTGATGGGCGAGCACGTTGACTACAATGATGGTGTCTGCTTGCCGATGGCGAATATGCGCTGCGTCGCCAACAATGCAACATCGCGAAACTGGAAAGGGGCATTGCGTCGGTGATTGAAGTCTGGGCGGATCAGACTTGTAAGCTCGGGAAAAAATTTCGGTGGGTTCAGGTCTTCGAAAACAAGGGTGTGGTTATGGGCTGCTCCAATCCCCATCCTCACGGGCAAATTTGGGCAAGCAACCATATTCCACACATTCCGGGTGTCGAGGATGAGCGGCAACTGGAATACAGTCGAGAACATTCGAACATCTCGCTACTCGACTATATGCGACGAGAGAAAGAAGCCCAGGAGAGAATTGTAGTTGACTCCGAGTACTGCCTGGCCGTTGTTCCGTATTGGGCATCCTGGCCTTACGAAATTCTCTTGCTGCCAAAGCGGCACGTACTGCGGCTGCCGGACCTGACCGACGTGGAACGCATCGATCTGCCGGCAGAGCGATTGCGGGCGGTGGGCGCCCCGGCGATTAGTGTCCGGGATGGATGCGCGCCAGGCCCGGCATGTTTCGATGGTACGGCTGCAAGAGGCTACCTGACGTTCGACCCGAACAATCCCGTCAACGGGCAAACTAGCTGGAAATATGTCGCCGGATAATTTGGTATAGCTCCGGTCGATTCTCCATGATTTCCTCCACCGTCAGTCCTTCCAGAGAATGCGGGTATTTGAGCCAGGCTTCCGTTTCGTGAAGGTAGTAATCGGGTTGCTGGTCGGTCTGGTTGCGTGTTGGTTTGTAATACGGTACCGCAACACGAATATCCTGCGGTGTATTTAGCCGCGCTTTTTCTTTCAAGTGCCCTATGACAGCGGAAATAGTGTGCCCCGTATCAAACACATCATCGACGATAAGCAGTCGATCTTCGTGGCACACGTTTTTGATCAGGTAATTCATGCCATGAATGCGAATCTCCGAGGAGCGCCCATCAATGCCGCTGTAGGACGAGGTGCGGATAGCGATGTGATCGGTCTCGATGCCGTGATAGGCAAGTAATTCCTGGACAGCGATACCGATGGGTGTACCGCCTCGCCAAATGGCGGTAATCATCGTTGGCCTGTAGCCGCTGGCGAGGACCTTTGCCCCGAGGCGAAAAGAATCCTCCAGCAGCTGCTGCGCCGACAAATAGGTTTTGCCGCTCACAGTGTTCTCCTGCCGATAAGTGGTGTCGAGGCCATGTGGCGCAGTATAGTGTCCCCGGTCACAGATGTCTGAACATATAACGGGATGCGGGATGGAGAAACAGTACATAGAAGAAGAGGCGTTGCTGGCCGATTCCTACCGCCTTGCGATTCAAGTCTACGAAAGCGGCTTCCGGCCCCAGTTTATTGTTGGCGTGTGGCGGGGTGGTTCTACTGTGGGTATATATGTTCAGGAGTGTCTGCAATATCTGGGCGTCAATACCGACCATATCGCTATAAGAACCTCTTATCGCGGTATGGATGAGTACATGCAACACCTTGAAAAAGAAACTGATATTCGCGTTCATGGCCTGCAGTACGTATTTGAAACAGTCAATCGGCACGACTCCCTGCTGATCGTTGACGATGTCTACGGTACCGGTCGTAATATCGATGCAGTAATTCGGCGGTTGGCGGCAAAAATGAAACGCAACATGCCCCATGACGTTCGTATTGCGACACCGTTCTATCGATCAAAGCAGAATCAAACCTGTCGGGAACCGGATTTTTTCCTCCATGACACCGATAAGTGGCTGGTGTTTCCGTATGAGTTGACCGGACTGTCAGACCAGGAAATTCGCCAAAACAAATCATGGATATTGCCGATTCTCGAGGAATGCGAGGGCACTGGTTAGTGTTGATTTTCGTGTGCGAATACTGATTGAGGATTGAGAAGCCCCTATGCGCAAGATCTCGGCAGTTTTCATAGCGATAATTCATTTGCTCGCCACTGGGTCTGCATCCGCTGAGTCGGCTGATGTCGCGGCCGACGTCCTGTTTCTTGTACTGGGAAAGATGGCCCTTTACGACCAGTCATCGGACGGGAATTTGTCGCTGCGTAACCATCATTTCGTCGCCGAAATAATGCCCAGAAATGGACGCCAGATAATCTCCGGGACTTTGATCAGTACAGATGCGTCCAAAGAGGTGTTGCAATTTAGCTCAGAGGGAAGTGCTTTCCTCGCTCACGGCGCACGTGTCATGGATCCCGCCGAATTACACCGGTTACACCCGGACGGCGAATACCTTTTTTCCTACGAGACCCAAAGTGGACGCATGGATTCACAACCGGTGACGTTGATGAAGCGAGCGAACATTGATGCGATGCCGGCGGCGGCAAAGGTGACACTCAGTCAAGGCGATGAGGAATTGTCGTCGTCGAATGTTCAACCTGATGCCGATCTGACTGTTTCCTGGCAGTCGATGCCAGGCAATACGCGGGTCTCGGACAGTGAACTGGATGATCTGATTTTCGTTCTGGCTTTCGATTGTTTCGGTGAGAATATTGCCCATAGTGGGCGCCCTTATCAGGGCGGGCCGTATCTGACGTTCGCAGACTCACAATTTGTCATTGCCGGATCCAGCCTGGTATCCGGAATGAGCTACAAAGTGATCGTCGAACAGGCGACAGCCGACGTGAAGACGTTTCTTGGTGTACCCAGCATAGCCACTTATGCAACCCTGACTTTTGTTGAATTTCAAACGTCCGGAGAGACGCAAAATTGCCCGGTTAAAAGCCGTTAGTCCGGGCTACGATGCGGGAGGATTCAGCGTCGATAATTCCTGTGCGTCAACCTGATTTAAGAGATTCGTCTCCCACTCCAGGTAACGGCGTGATGCCTGGAGATCGCCATCGTGACGCGAATGGACAAAGAACAGGAAATCGATGCAGTCCTTTTCACTGGGCTGATCATCACTCGCCACAACGTTTAGTCCTGCTTTGCGCCAGTCGGCAGGCGCGCCTTCCAGGCGACTAATTTTTGAAACTCCACGTTCGCGTAAATCAATGGCAGCAAGCTCGGCTATTTCCCGGCCGCGACTCGCAAGAACAATGTTGGTGTCTGTTGCGACGTCGAGCAGGTCAAGCCGTGGGCGGATCGCCCAGACTGCTCCTTCGATGTGGTCTTTACGAAAGTCCATGCCGGGTGACAGGTCAAGCAACAGGGCGCCATTTGCCAGGCGGGCAGGTAACGCATCGAGTGTTGTGACGGGCAGTCTCAACGTTGGTTCTTTCAGTTCCGGACCGGTGCGGTCGTTTTTCGTGCTTGCATCATTCCTGAGCACATAAACGTTATGCCCCATGCCGCGTAACCACAATGCGGTATTTGCCGCGCGCAAACCGGTGTCGTCGGACAACACGATGCGGGCGCCTCGTACGGCAACCCATTGGTCAGTCGCCTGGACGAGCTGACCACCTGGCGCATGGGTTGCACCGGTAATATGACCAGCCGCATATTCTTTAGCCGTACGGACGTCAAACAGATAAAGCGTACGCGTAACATCCTGGTCCCAGGATGACAGGGTTTCGGCATCGATTTCCGGAATACCGAATCGTGACATCAATGTGGCCGCGCGCTCTCCTGAAACGGCGAGCGCGGCTTCGTCGAGTTCTGGCAACTCAATCGGTTCGGTGCCTCGTTCGAGCTCGAGCCCGGACAAACACCATCCCTGAGTGCCATTTTTCAGCGCATAAATACTGTTTCCTGGTTGCAAATTACGCAACGATTGGGCGCCGATAATAGATCGGGTACGGCCGGCACAATTTATGACAACGGTCACATGCGGATCATTGACCATTATAGGCAAGCGATGTGGAAGCTCTGCATTAGGGCAGGATAGTGCGCCCGGAATATTCATTGTCCGAAACTCCTGCGGGGAACGACCGTCGAGAATAATGAATTGATCGCCCTGGTTTCGCCGTTCGTTTAACTCTTCAACCGTGATCGACGGCGTGCCCATGGCATGTTCAACCAGTTCACCAAACGCTTTGGATGGCAGATTGACGCCCTTGAAGAGGGTATAACCGGCTTCTTTCCAGGCCCGTGCGCCGCCCTCCAGAAGACAGACATCGTCATAGCCGAGAGTTGTTAGCCGCCGTGCCGCTTTATCGGCAACACCATCTTTGTCATCAAGTAACAGCACTTTTACGGTCTTGCGCGGGATGCGACCAGCCACATCTAGCTCAAGTCGACTGTAAGGCAGGTTCACGACAAAAAACGGATGTCCTTCGCCGTATTGTCCATGCTCGCGCACATCGACAAACGCGATTTCTTCATTCGCGGTAAGGAGTTCCCTGGCAACCGCCGGCGACAATCGTTGCATTGAATTATGCTTCCTGACCGGCACTCGGAATGGGGCGGGTTTTTGTACCAATGTCCATGATCCGGCAGGTGCCTGCATTGATATCGAAGCTCAGCCTTTCGTCCAGACTCTCCAACGGCCGACCGTATAAATGAAGGTGCCGTATTGCCTGATCGCCAACAATCTCAACGTGATGAATATCATCGGGCATCAATGCGACACCACCACCAGGTGCCACAGTAATATGTGTCGTCTGCCGGAGTTCAGCCTTCCCGGCCACGGAGGCATCATCAATGCGTTCGTACAGGTAATTCTGTTCCTCACCCGAAACGGCGGCGATACAGGCCCAGGTCGTATGGTTGTGTGGGGGCGTTTTGTTGCCCGGCCGCATCACATTGAGATAGAGAGTCAGGTCACCAGCCTGGGCGACGAGGTAGCGCGCGTGTAGTGAGTCCCCGGTGGATTGAGGGAAGTCATTGGTGCGCCAGAGAGCCGAACGGCTGGCGAGTTCGATCATTTTCTCGCGAATCTGTGCCAGCGAGTCCTGATCGAGGCTCTGATCCTGGAGAATGGTTTGTACGTTTGCCAGCAAGGCCTGTGTGACTTGGTCGCGCGTTTCGTTGATCGAGGTCATAGTTGTGCTCCTTCGTCTGGGGATGGCAGATCCCGATCCCCTGGTTAGGCGTTGATCTTGTGTCAGGTTGTGCTCCCACAGTCGACTTGATGGTGAGTCTTCAGGAGCCCAACCTGCCCGGAAGCCGCCAATATCCAAGACTATCCTGCCATCTTACTAAAAGCGGCTTCGGCGTCGTTAATCAAATCATCTACGTCTTCCAGACCGACATGAAACCGAACAAATGGTCCTCTGCCACTCCAGTCGACAGTTTCTCTGCTGGCTTGTGGGTTAATAATAACGGCCAGGCTTTCGTAGCCGCCCCAGGAAGCGCCAATGCCGAAAAGCTGCAAACCGTCCACGAGTCGAATGGTTTCCTCCATCGATATTTCCGGCTTCATTTCAATTGTGACGAGTCCATTCGCAGCGCTAAAATCCCGCTTCCAGATGGCATGATTCGGGTGACTTTCCAGGGCCGGGTAATACACGGTCGCAACCTCACTTCGCTGTAGCAACCATGCAGCAAAAGCCAATGCACTTTCCTGATGCGCCTGCATGCGAACATCGAGGGTCCTGATACCCCTCAATACCAACGAGGCGTCATCCGGGCTGGCCGTCATGCCGAAAGTCGATCCGATCGCGGAAAAATTAGCCCACTCTTTTTCATTGCAAATGACCATTCCCAGCATGACATCGGAATGGCCACTCAGATATTTGGTCGCGGCCACGATGGAAATATCCGCGCCGAATTTCAACGGCGTGAAGCAATAGGAGGAGCCGTAGGTGTTATCAATAGCCACCGGGATATTGTGTGCATGTGCAACGCCGGCAAGCTTGGGAAGATCGGCTAGTTCGTAGAGCAAGGATCCCGGTATTTCACAAAGCAGTAGTTGGGTGTTGGGCCGAATTTTTTCCTCCAGGTCGCTGCCATCCGGTTTGATGAAATCGTACTGGATATCATTTTCTCGAAGATAGACATCGCAAAAGGGCTTGACCGGCTGGTAGATGCAATCGGCAATCAGGATATGGCCGCCGGTACGGGCATAGTTAAGAATGACCAGTGTCAACGCAGCAAGGCCTGTTGGAAATAACTGCGCCCGGTACCCGCCCTCCAGTTCGGTGACCAGGTTTTCCAGTTCAAAAGTTGTATCCGTTCCTCTGGCCCCATAGCTGAGAAGCCTTTCGGACGAACGCCGCATGCGGGTGTCAATCCAGCTAGCGTGATTCTCGAACAGGACCGTGCTGGCTCTCATAATCGGTGGATTGACCGGTTTGACGGGTTTGTCTTCCCCTCGGCCACTGTGAATGAGAGTCGTTCTGGGCGTATTTTTCTGAGTACTCATGGGTCGTTTTATCCAGCGTTGGCCTGAGCCGATTTTGTGCGTAGCCGATTTATGACGGGCAGCAATACAAATACCAGCGAAGCCAGTAACAGTCCAAAACTAATTGGATGATTGCCGGGACTGACAAATATAAACCAGTCGCCATTGGAAATAGTCATGGAATTCGAAAACGATTCTTCCAGTCGTTCACCCAATACCAGGGCAAGTATGAGCGGAGCGTGTGGGATATGCACCTTGTGGAAAAAATAGCCGACAAAGCCAGCGATCAGGGCCACCCAGATGTTGAACACGGAATTGCCCTCGGCAAAAGCACCGCTGAGACACAAAATGGCGATGACGGGTATCAGGACCTCTTTCGGCAAGCGATATATGGTGCCGGATATATGCCGAATGACGAAAATAGCCAGCGGCCCCATCACGAGATTGGCCACCAGGAATGCAGCCATGATCATCCAAGCAATGTCGGCATGTTGCATAAAAAGCAAGGGTCCGGGCACCATGCCATGGATCATCAGCGCACCAATGAACAATGCCGACACTGAGTTGCCGGGGATTCCCAGGGACAGTAATGGCACCATTGAACTTGCCACCACCGCGTTATTAGAGGCTTCTGGCGCCGCTATGCCCTCTGGGGCTCCCTCGCCCCAATCGGCTTCCCCGGGCTTGCCGGCATACTTGCGCTGGTAGCGTCGTGCCGCCTGGTTGAAGGCGAGATAAATGGCCATCAGCATGCCGGCGCCGGGTAGTACGCCAATGACATTTCCGATCGCCGAAGCGCTAATCCAGGTCGGTAGCAGGCGTCGTACCAGCTTCCTGCCCGGAATCAGGCTGCCTTCAATACTTGGGACCTGCCGGATCTCCTGTTGCGTGCGGCGAGCATGAAAGATTTCTTCGGCCAGGCTGAGGGCGGCGGAGATCCCGAAAAGGCCAACCAGCATTGGTACAAACGGAATGCCCTCGTAGAGATTGCTTTGGCCGAACGTGAAACGTGGAAATCCGGATTCGAGGCTCAAGCCGACCGTTGCCAGTAGTAAACCGATCGCGGCTGCCAGAAGCCCTTTGGTGACGTTTTTTTCGAGCATACCCACCACGGCGGTGAGGCCCAGTACACATAGTGCGAAATTCTCGACATATCCAAAGCGCAGGGCGACATCTGCGAGCACTGGAGCGAAAAGCAATAGAACGATGGCACTGGTCAGCCCGCCAACTACCGAGGATGAAACAGCGATGCCGAGTGAGACGTTGGCCTTGCCCTGCAACGCCAAAGCATTGCCATCAATGGCTGTCAGCATCGCGGAAGCCGTGCCGGGCACCTTGATCATGATGGCGGGGATCGCGCCACCGACGGCGGCAGCACAATATATTCCAACCATGAGCGCGAGAGCCGCTGTGGGTTCCAGAGCGAAAGAGAACGGCAGGAATACGGCGAAAGCAATGTTTTCGTTGAGACCGGGAATCGAGCCGATGACCAGGCCAAGTAGCACACCGCCAACGAGAAACGCCAGCGGCGCGGGTTGGAGCAGAGTCGTGAGTCCCAGAACAATCGTTTCCACAGAGCGGCCTTCTTTGTAGCGACAAGGGTCCTGGTTCAGCCGAGCAACGACTGAACGCCACGATGCAGCGGTAGCGGCACGTCAAGAATCAGGTAGAACAAAATGAAAACAGTCACGACGATGCCACATGACGTTAATGCGACACGTCCAAAATTCCGCAGACCTAACAGCCAAAGTGCCGCCGCAATAATCAGGAAACTGCTGAGGAGGTACCCGACCTCACTGGATAGCAGCAGTGTCCACAGCATGAACAATCCCAGGATCACCATGCCGCCGATCATTTGCTGGCCTAGCAATTTTAAATCAACCGTATCGCGGCGGTGATTTCTGACAGCTTCGATGAACAGGATAACGGCCAGTACAATCACGCATACCGACAACGCTTGCGGATAATCACGGGATACGTCGTCGAATGTTCGGCTTTGCGACCAGGCCCACAGGCCGGCTGTGAAAAGAGCAATGCTCAGCCACACATCAATCTTGTAGAGCATCTTCACAAAAACGTCCAACGTCTTTCAGGAGCCGGTTGACGACAGATGCAAGTTAACAGCGGCATATTCACTTTTTGCGCATCGCGTCGATAATGGGTTTGGTCAATGTATCGTAGCGGGTGATGACCTCGGTGTAGCCTGACGAATCACGAAAAGCCAGCGGATATCCCTGCGCCCGCATTTTGGCGATGTAGTCCGGGTCCCGATTCACGCGCGCGAGCAGGTCGGACAGGTATTCCACCACGATGTCCGGTGTGTCGGCGGGCACAGCCCAGCCGCGAAATGTGCTCCATTGTCGGATCTTCAGGCCACCGTCCAGCCAGGTTTCAAGATCGGGCTCGTTTTCCAGGGGTGCGTCGGTTGCCACGCCGAGAAGGCGGACAGTACCCGCATCAACATGTGGTTTTGCTTCTCCGTAGGACCACAAGGCGGCGTCAACGTGGCCGCCGAGAACGGCCTGGAGTTGCGAGCCAAACCCTCTGGTATGAATGAAGCGCAATTGCAGGTCTGACCTCTCCAGTATGGCGAGTCCGGCCAGGTGATGGGAGGTGCCCAGGCCGGCTTCTGCAATCGAAAGTGGTGCCTTGCTGGAAGCCGCAATGAAATCAGCGATGCTTTTAAGCGGCGAATTGGCTCTTACCGCGATGACTTCGGGGTCCAGAGTATAAAGGGCGACAGCGCGGAAATCGGAGACCTCGTATTCGACCTGCTTGAGCCTGGGGTTGGTTACCACGGAACTTGTCATGGCCAGAATGGTATAGCCATCGGGATCGGCATTCGCCGCATAAGTCTGGCCGACGACACCGCCGCCACCGGCACGATTTTCCACCCTGATTACTGCGCCACCAAGGTGTTTTTCCGCAAACTTAGCGATGATGCGGGAGGTGGTGTCAACGGCACCACCCGGCTTGAACGGCACGATGAGTCGTATGTCCTTCTCGGGAAAGGTCTCCGCGCACGCTGATCCGCCTATCAGCAGCACCAGGACGAATATTACTGCCTGCTTGCATACGTTTTTCATAGTGGCGATTCCATTGTCGCGTCATGAATAATTTCAGGCAATCCTGTCCGCAACAGGTGACTCCGATGAGCCGTTTTTCTCATAGCTATGGCGGACAGTCAATCGAGATTTCGCCCGAGAAAAAAGCTTGCGAGGGCCGCGGGACCATTTTGAGCCACAGACCAGCCATTCCTTGGGCACGATACGCAACAGCCGGCACACCGGGAGGCAGCAGGTCTGGCGCCGGAGCGTCCATTGCGTGAGAATAGGGCAACTGATTCGTACACTATTGTAGGGATATTCACCTTGTTTTCGAAATCTGACCTGGAAGCGGCCGCGAGCCTTGTTTACCAATACGTTCCGGCAACGGCGCAATATGCCTGGCCATTGCTACAAAAAGAAACGGGTTGCGAAGTATGGGTTAAACATGAAAACCATACTTCAACGGGCGCATTCAAAGTACGTGGCGGCATTACCTATATAGACTGGCTGAAACGTACCCAGCCAGATGTAACTGGCATTGTAACGGCCACGCGGGGCAATCACGGCCAGTCACAGTCGCTCGCCGCAACCCGCGCAGGGCTCACTGCGACAATTTATGTGCCGAAGGGAAACTCGATTGAGAAAAACGCCGCCATGCGAGCTTTCGGGGGCAATGTCATCGAACATGGCATGGACTTCGAGGAAGCCAAAGATGAGGCGATGCGACAGGCGGTAGTGAACAACTGGCACGCTGTGCCACCATTTCACCTGGAGATCGCTCGTGGCGTTGCCACCTACGCACTGGAATTATTTACGGCGGCGCCACACCTGGATACGGTTTACGTGCCCATAGGGTGTGGATCTGGCATCTGTGCGACGGTTCTGGCGCGTGACGCGCTGGGGCTGAAAACCCGGATCGTCGGCGTGGTCTCGACTCTGGCAATGGGCGCCAAACTATCGTTCGAGCAGGGGACGCTGGTGGAAACCGATAGTGCGAATACGTTCGCGGATGGGGTCGCCGTGCGTGTTCCCGTGCCGGAGGCTTTCGAAATCTACGCAAAAGGTGCTGACCGGGTGGTTGCGGTCAGCGAGGAAGAGATTGCCGAGGCGATGAGAATCTACTATCGGACCATTCACACGGTGGCTGAGGGTGCCGGGGCGGCGGCGCTGGCCGCGCTGATGCAGGAACGAGACGCAATGACCGGCAAGGCCGTCGGTGTCATTTTGACCGGCGGTAACATCGATATGGACAAGTACCTCACGGTGCTGGGTGGCGGCGTGCCGAGTCCCTGAAGAAATGAATAGTGGCAGGCACGGGTAGATCGAATGAGTAGTAGCGAAAACGAACCAACGAATCAAGGTACTGGTATGGACGTATCCTCGTTGCGGATCGCTGCAACGGGTCTGACTCTCGAGCATGAGGATCTCGATGCCGATCCCGTGAAGCAGTTTGCCGACTGGTTTCGACAGGCTTGCGATACGCAGACACTCGAACCGAATGCCATGAGTCTGACGACCGTGGACGAACAGCAGAGGCCATTTTGTCGTACCGTTCTGCTCAAATACTTCGACGAAAGAGGGTTCGTCTTCTTCACCAACCAGTCAAGCAACAAAGCGCAGCACATTGCCGAAAATCCAAACGTTGCCTTGCTGTTTTTCTGGCCCGTACTGGGCCGACAGATTGCCATTCGTGGTACAGCGGACAAAATATCCACTCAGGAAACGATGCGTTATTTCATGACTCGCCCGCGCGGCAGCCAGATAGGGGCCTGGGTCTCTGTACAGAGTCGCGTCATAACCTCACGCGCACTGCTTGAAGCAAAGTTTGATGAAATGAAACGCAAGTTCGCCGACAAGAAGGTGCCGTTGCCTTCGTTTTGGGGTGGATATCGGGTGCGGCCGAGGGAATTTGAGTTTTGGCAAGGTCGTTCCGATCGATTGCACGATCGATTCTTGTATAGCGACAGGGGTGCAGGTAACTGGGGCATTGAACGGCTGTCGCCGTAGCGTGCGAAAGTAGTGCGGAGAGCGGCGGCTATGGAAAGACCGGCGCCGTGATAAACTTCGACATGGCTGTTTGATGATGATTTTGCCGACCAAAAACGGTGGCATCAGCCTGGTTCAGCTTGCCCTGTAACAAAAAACAATAGTGGGGTATCAGTGCGCTACTTACGAATACTCATTTATACCCTCGGCGGTACCATAGCGATATTGCTGGTCGCGATACTGATACTGATCTCCATTGACCTGGGTATGTTCAAAAACCGGGTCGAGGTATGGGTTACAGATTTAATTGGGCGTGAATTTCGAATCGATGGAGAATTCCACCTCAACATCGGATCCGATATCGAGTTGTACGTCGAGGATCTGTATCTTGCGAATCCGGAATGGGCTGGCGATGACGCGTTCATCACCACACGCAAAATCTATATCGTTGCTGATGTATGGTCGCTGATCTATGGGCCGGTCGAGATCGAACGCCTTGAAATTGATGGCATCAGAGTTCAGGCAGAGCGGAACGAAGCACGGGAAACCAGCTGGGAATTTGAACGTCTGGCGGTTGCCAACGGATCTGCGGATTCCGGTTTTTTCGGGGATCTGGCTAATGACAATGAGTTCAGCCGCAAACTGCCGCTGATACTTGCCACCGCCACGGTCACCGACTCGCAAGTCTCGTACACTACGCCCGCCATGGCGATGCCACTGTCGTTTCTCGCCGATACTTTGCAGTGGCACATCAAGGATGATGTTCTGACAGTCGACCTCACGGGCTCCCTCAACGGAATGCCGGTCCATGCGACCAAGACCACGTCCCCGGTGAAAAATCTGATGGCCCTGGAAGATGTGACGATCGATGTCGTCGGCAGCATCGGCGAAATCACGTGGCGGGGCGCCGCGCATGTTGACGACTTGCTAGCGCCGAAGCGGCCACGTCTGCAGTTTGACCTTGAAGGCCCAAGTGCCAAATACCTTACCGATCTTCTCACGATGGAACCGATAACGGCGGGACCATTGAAAATGTCGGCGATGATTGAGGCGGATGGTGAGAGCATGATTGCGACCGCCCAGGGAATTTTCGGTGAATTCACATACGCGCTATCCGGTCGCTTTCAGGATCTTCAGGATGTGCATCAGTTTGACCTGGATGTTTCAGCAAACGGCCCGGATATGGGCGCGATCATCCGGCTATTCGGTGGTCACTATGATGAAATTGACCCCTACGAAATTCAGGCAGAAATTCACCGGATTGGCCCAGAGGTGCGTATTGACCGCTTTCAGGTAGACATAGGTGCCAGCCATCTGACGATCGACGGGAGTCTTCCCGATTTTCGTAGTCCGAAAGGAGCTCGTTTGTCGTTGCGAGCATCAGGCCCGGATTACGGGCGTTTCAATCGGATGCTCCAGATGCCGGGCCGACTTGCGGGACCGTTCGTGACGGAGCTGGATCTGACGACAGACCTCAGCGGGGCGACCCAGGTTACCCTTAATGCGAGCAGTTCCGATATCAAGATCTCATTTGAGAGCTTGCTTAGCACGGCGGAGAACTTCGAAGGAACAAGCGGCACATTGGAGATCAGCGGGCCGAATATCGAGGCAATCGCGGCGACCCGCGGAATTGACGGTTTTCCTGCCGACAAGTTTCTTGTGACGGCGCATGTTGAAAAAGTTCGGGAGGGCTATCTGATACGGGAATTCGAAGCCGTGGTGGACGATGATGTATTCAGATTCAGCGGCCAGACAGGTGAGTGGCCATTTTGGCGGGGTGCGAACCTGGACATTGATATATCCGGGGTTGATCTGGGTGCGAGCATTTTCGCCGCCCTCGGTCAGGTCGATCGCGTGCCAAACGGCGCCTTTTACTTGCGAGGCAACGTGCAAGGGCAGGACGACAGGCTCTTGTTAAACGATCTGCAAGCTGCGATCGGAGATGCTGAAGAGTATCGTTTCCAGATATCCGGGTCACTGTATCCCGCACAGGATTTCGTCGATAGTCAGGTGAAAATTCGCGCACGCGGTGCGAGCATCGAGGCACTGGGAGGGCTGGAGGGAATTCCCGATATGCCTTTTGCTGTTGAAGCGTCTGTTCGTCGTGGCGTGTCGAACATTGTTTTCGAGCAGGGGAGCTTCAAATCCGGAGCGGTCGCTGTGGATTTTTCGGGACATATTGGCGACAAGCCGCTCGATGATGACATGGCGTTGACATTCAATGTATCTGTGCCATCGCTTACAGAGGTCATGGCCAAATACGACGTAGTGGTTGACGGCCTGCCCAATGGTGATTTGCTGGCGTCCGGTTCGGTGCTAAAGGAAGCCGGGGTCCTGGCGATCGAAGAATTAACGGCATCGATTTCCGGGCTTAGCCTGGAGGCCAGCGGCAAAATTGGTCAACTTCCATCGTTCGTTGACACCAGTATCGACCTGAAATTGAAGGGTGAAGACCTGTCTCAACTGTGGCCGAAAATAACCTCGAACGGATCGCTGGCACATTCTTTCACCGCCTCGGCCAGTGTGAACGTTGTTGGAAACACGTTGCAGATTGAACGTTTGAACGCCAGCTTCGGACCTGCAAAACTGAAAGGAAGTCTCAATTTCAACCTCGACCCGATTCTTGAGAACGGTCGTTTCGACCTCACTGTGGATTCCCCGAATGTTAGGCCGTTTTTCCCTCCAACGAAAACGGCGTCTGCGCCGCAAGAAGTGAAGCTGAAGTACCAGGGTACTGGCAATTGGTCCGACAATTTTTGGGATTTTGAGCGGTTTCGGCTGGAATTGGGAGAAGGGCATTTTGAGTTACGAGGCACGATCGATGGTCCACCAACCTTCGAACAAACGGATCTGTCGGTCGATCTCTTGCTCCCGCACACTTCCAGATTGAGCATGATCGCTGGCCGGGAACTCCCTGATGAGGCGTTGCGTTTGACGGGGCATTTGATTGGAACTCGTGAAATCATGTCCATGCAGGATTTCGAGATGAGGTTGGGTGAGAGCGATCTGAGCGGACGGCTCACGATGCAATTCGACGAAATTCCAGTCGTGAGTGTTGATTTGAGATCGACCTTGTTCGATATTTCAGGGTACTTGCCAGAGACTGGTACTGAATCAGATCCCGAATCGGCTAAAAGTACCGGCAAGCTGATTCCAGATATACCACTGCCATTGGAATTCCTGCGTAAATTTAACGCCAACCTGAATATCGATGCCGCCGAGCTGCGAAACGGACCGGCGAAATTACTGCACGTCAAGTTAAGTAGTTCGCTGTCATCAGGTGCCCTGACAGTCGAAAACTACTCGTTCGAGACAGTGCGTGGAGGACATTTTCATTTGTCGGCAAGCTTGCTGCCCAATGACAGGGACGGTGCAGACGTCTTGATAGCCGCCGCTGGTGAACAATTCGTTCTCGGCATCCTGGCGAATGCCCAGCGCGAAGTGGAGAAGCTACCCCTGTATGACATTGAGACCGAGCTGGCGGCGAGCGGCGCGACCACTCGCGATATGGCTGGATCACTGAATGGATATTTTCATATAGTTGGTCGTGATGGGCTTGTACCTGCCGGCGCGATGTCCTTGTTCACCGGAGACTTGCTCTCGGAATTGTTGCGGAGCTTGAACCCGTTCGCCAAGAATGATTCCTATAATCGAATTGAATGTGCGGTCCTGACAATGGATTTTGATCATGGTGCTGCTTCGGGCGAGCCGGCATTTGTGTTGCAAACCGATAAGCTGCGCGTTTTCGCGAAAGCAGATGTTGACCTGAAAACAGAGGCATTAGACGTCAATTTTCGCATTGTGCCACGAAAAGGTCTTGGTATCAGTCTCTCGGGACTTGTCAATCCCTACATCAAACTAACCGGGACATTGACCGAGCCATCCCTGATTCTCGATCCGGAGGGAGCGTTGGTGGAGGGAGGAGTGGCCGTCGCAACGGCGGGACTCTCGATTCTGGCCAAGGGGCTGAAAGATCGTTATCTTTCTGACCCGGACCCGTGTGGCACTGCGCTGGCGACGGCCAGGGAGGTACAAGCGAAAAAGGTCGAGGCACGGTCCAGATTGCAGTGAGCGCAAGAATATCTGCTATGCCGGGGGCAATCGCACGGAAAAGGCGAGCACTGGTCTGACGAATGGTAGTATGCGCGCTGTCTTTTGAAGCCATCTTTTCTTCATGAAGCTGATTGATCACGAAACCAGTTGCCGGCGCGGAATTCGGATCATCGAACCGCTACAAATCCAAACAACATAACTTGCGTGAATTCGACCGGACTATACGAAAGGCACTCTGCAGAATAGTGTACGCGATATCAACTCTTTGGGCCGCAAGGTTCGTTTTCCTGACATGTGTTGTATTGCTATCGACACGCGTGAGAAGCCAGGAGATTTGGGAAATTCCATTTTTCAACGCCCCCCCGGGCACGGCTGGCCTGGGGGAAAGTTTTCGATTTGGCCGGAATCCCTATTTGTCGCGCGGTAATGGCGATCAGGAAAAGCTGGATTTGATTCCGCTGTTTTTGTACGAAGGCAAGCTTTTGTTCCTTCGTGGTACCTCGGCTGGCGTACATATTGTGAAAAACGAGTCGATCGAATTGAATCTTTACAGCAAGTATCGTTTTCAGAAACTGGACCCAAACTGGAATACATTTTACGAGGGTCTTGAGAACCGCGAGCAGACGCTGGACGCTGGTATTCAGCTGAAAACGTCCAGAAAATGGGGGCAATTTCATCTTTATTGGATCGCCGATACGCTCGGCAAACACAATGGCCAGGAAGCACAAGTTAGTTACCGGTACCAATTCGAAACAGGGCGTTGGAAGATTTCACCGTTTGCGAGCTTTACCTGGCAGGATGATGATCTCACCAATTACTATTTCGGCGTTAACGAGGCAGAGGCGCAGGCTGGCCGGCCCGCCTATATGCCTGGCAAGTCACAGTGGTTCGGCTTCGGCCTCAACACAGCCTGGCGTATGAGTGATCGCACGGTATTTTTTGGCAACGTCGGTTTTTCAATTGCCAATTCGGCTGTTTCGAACAGTCCACTCGTTGAGGAGCCGTGGTCTTCGCAAGTATTTGTAGGTGCCACCCATATTGTGGGCAATGCTCTGCGGCCCGACTACATCGTCGACAAGGAGCGGCAAGGCGAGTGGTCGTGGCGGGTCAATTATGGCTATCAGGCAGACGGGAACATCGTCAGTGAAATCGATCAGGGTGAATTTGGCAAGAGCTCGGTCGCGGATACGAATATTGCCGGTCTGGCTTTCAGCAAATTACTGTCGGCTGGCAAGCGTATCGACTTTTTGGGAAATATCGCATTGTTCCGGCACCTGGAGGAAGATGAGGGAAATGGCAATTTCTGGAGTTACGCCACGTATATCAAAGCAAGGGGTAGGGGTTACGCACCTTGGAGTCAGGAAGAGTTGTTTCGTTGGAGCCTGGGCTTTGGCATGTCCTTTGCGGAAAAAAATCCGATCGTGGAGCAACGCAAGCAGGAGTCGAAAGGCGACAACACCTCGCACTTCCTGAGTTACCTGGAATTGTCGCTCGATTTTCCTTTAAGAAAGATATCCGGGGCGAAATGGTTACAACGGTGCTACGCGGGAGTCACGCTGGTGCACCGCTCGGGGATCTTCGGATCGTCAGACCTTTTGGGCGAAGTGTCAGGCGGTTCGGATTGGGTTTCGGCTCATTTTGAGTGTACGCGGGGATGAATAACAGCAGGCGTAAGGGGCTGGTGACGGTGCTCGCGTGTTGCTGGTGTTTGTCCGGTGCCAATCTTGCGCTGGCAGACTGGCAAGCAGATCCGAACGACAGGAAACAGCTGCAGGCCGAGTCGGCAATTGCACGGTTTAAAGAGAAAATTCCGCGTAGCGCCACGTATTTCGAAAATGCCTATGGCTTTGCTATTCTGCCGGCAGTAACGCGCGCCGCGATCGGCTTTGGCGGGGCCTACGGGAAAGGCCTGGTGATCGAAGGCGAGACCCTGATCGGCAAGACGGGATTCTGGCAGTTCACGTCCGGATTGCAGCTGGGAGCGAAAAACTTCAGCATGATCGTCTTCTTCAAAGACAAGGATGCGCTGGAGTATTTCAAGACCCGCCAAGTACAGTTTACGGGCCAGGCCGGCCTTGATCTTGCCACGTACGGAGTCGCTGGCACGCCTGCCTACAATGAAGGTGTCGCCATAATAACGCTGACGAATCTGGGGTTGATGGGCGAGTTCTCGTACGGGGGGATCAAATTTACTTACCAGGCACTGTCACCGGAATAGTGCCACCGTATGGTCTGCGGGCACATTTTGTCAAATAGACCGACCCATCGGCTATTACGTATACCAAGATAGCCTTGTCGGCTTGTATATTCCTGAGGCATAACTGCAGTTATTCGACGTCGCTAATGATGCCCATGGCGCTACGGCGGAGGCTTTGAGAAATGACAGACGGCGCTATCGCAATGGCCACTGCCCCAAGATTCAATAGCAATATCCTGATAGTCAGTATTTGTGTTGCCCTGGCAGTTGGCATCCTGATCGTTGATATCGCGTCTTTACCGTTAGGGGTAGCAGCCGGCGTAGCCTACGTTGCGGTTGTCCTGGTTTCTTTGTGGTTGCCCAGGTGGCGTCATTCCCTGTTAGTCGCCGCTGCGGTATCGGTGCTTACTCTCATCGGCTACTTGTGGTCGGAACCCTCGGGTCTTCAATGGATGGTCATTACCAATCGCTTGCTGGCGTTAGCCGCCGTCTGGTCGACGGCAGTGATCGGAGGTTGGCTGGTGTTCGCAAGGCGGCAGGGTACAGAAGACGCTCTAAAATCTGCCGAGAAAGAAACGGAGAGAGCGCAAAACGCAAAATCCCGATTCCTGGAATCGACGAGCAACGATATGCGGCAACATCTACAGACATTGAGCTTGCTGGGTGCTGTGATGAGCAAGAGCGTTGCAGACCGCAAGGCACAGGAAGTCTGTGCCAAACAGAATGACGCAGTCGCTCACCTTGGAGATCTGCTGAATTCGATCCTTGAGTTTTGCGAACTGGAGTCTGGCGATGTTAAACCGGCGCTGGCGTCGACGTCGGTTGATGATATTTTTCGCAGGCTAGAGAGTGAATTCGCACCGCAGGCTCGGGCCAAGGGTCTGAAGATCCAATTTCATTCAGAAAAGCAAGACGCTTATTCAGATGGCATATTGCTTATGCAGGTGCTTCGCAGCCTGCTTTCCAATGCCATTCGTTATACCAATGAAGGTGGGATAAATGTTACTTGCGTCGATACATCAGACGGTATGCGAGTATCAGTTGAGGACTCGGGCATCGGCATAGCACCGGATAAATTGAACATTATTTTCGATGAGTTCTATCGGGTGGATAGCGATCCGGTCGGCCAAAATGGTGGCCGGGGATTGGGGCTGTCGATTGTTGATCGGGGTCTCAAATTGCTGGAAACCCAGGTTGAGGTCGAGTCCATGCTGGGCAAGGGGTCGAAATTCTCCTTCGTTGTGCCGGCGGTTGGCTAACGGTCGAGGTCAAAAAAAAGAGTGGCAATGCTGTGGCTCACTCGTGCCTCTATTGGGAGACCATGCGATCCTGCCAAAAAAAGCCGCAGGCTGGTAAGATTAGAATCTCTGGAGATTGCTCACAGCTTGCCCTAAATGCATCGAAATTTATTCATCGCAGGAGTTTTGCTGGCACTCAACGTGGCGGTTGCCACGGCACAGGATGCGACGGAGGGCAACAAGCAAGAGGAGATTGGTGTCGAACTTTCTCAGCTTGACAAGGCATCCACCGAGGGAGCCGAATTGCCCCGTAGCGTGAAAGCACAGCAGTATGTCACGTTAAAAGTTGATCAAACGGCCAAATGGTTCGACTCGTTTTTTGATGACCCGAACTACGTGGCAGAAGATGCCAGTTCGCGAGTTCGATTTCGGCCGGAATTATATCTGCGGGAGGAGCAAGGGACAAAAGTTCGGGTCAAAGTCGCGGCAAAGGTTAATTTGCCCAACTTGAATCGAAAAATGAGTCTGGTTATTGGCGGTGATGACGGCACCGGGGATTTCGAAAACTCTTTGGATGACACCCTGGATGGAGCGAGCATCGGCCTGCAGGCCTTCGGACGGGCGAGTAAGAAGTGGAACCTGAGTGTTACGGCCGGAGTCAAATTGGATGACTTCGCTTTTTTTGCGGGGCCCCGTGTTCGATACCTTCACGCTATCGGCGATCGCTCGCAATTTCGTTTCGTACAGATTTTTCGTTGGTTTACCGACAATGGCTGGGACACACGCACCCGTATCGATTTTGATCATGTCTTCGATAACGGGATGTTCTTCCGGCAGACGATTGATGGGCGCCGCAGGGCTGACAGGTATGACGAAGAGGGTTTTCGGACCCGTGTCAGTACCTCATTGATCAAACGCCTGAGTAGTGATTCTGGTCTCCAGTATGAGTGGTTCACCATATTTAACACCAAGCCTGAAAATAAGATCGATAGCACTACTGTGGCGCTGCGGTATAGAAAACGCTACAAATACGACTGGCTATTTTATGAGATCGTGCCGCAGCTGGCCTTCGAGGATGAATTCGACTGGGACATTAATCCGGGCATTCGTTTCCGGATCGAAATAATTTTTGGCAAGGAGGTACGCAAGGGCAAGGCGCTCGATGATGATGGCTTCCTTTGGTGATACCGGACTAGCGCTGATCGTCAGGAAAACTTGCGCGCAATTTCATAAACGGGGCGGTCAGTCCCCCATTATTGATGGTGTTCCTGGAACTCCTTCGGTGCCATGCTGGTCCAGCGCTTGAAAGCTCGGGAAAAGTTGCTCTGATCTGAAAACCCCAGCAAATACGCGATTTGGGCCTGCGAGTGTTTTTGCTCGCGCAAATAGTCTTCTGCCAGGCGACGGCGGGTGCTTTCGAGTACGTCCCGGTAGCTTGAGCCCTCCTGACTTAGTTGTCGTTGCAACGTGCTGACGCTGCGATTCATCCGATCGGATATTATCGATTGATCGGTTTCCCCGGAAGGCAATAAATCAATCAAAAGTCGTCGAACCTCGGATGCGACCTTATGGGAATCAAGCGACTCAATATACTTTTCGGCAATCCTGTCGGTTGCCCTGGCGATATCGGGCGCATCGCTTCGCAGTCTGCGTTGCAGTGTCGTTTTGTCAAAGTGAAAGCGCTGTATATCCGAATCGAAATCGACAGGCGCGCGGAGGGCGGCTTCGTATGCCGCGGGATGTACTGTCGCGGGGCTCGTCAACTCAACTCGAAGCGGGCGAATCTCCTCTCCTGAAGCGAGATCGCATAACGTCAGCAAAGCGACCATACCGCAGTCACTGCCTTCCTTGGGCGGACTGCGTGTGATATCCGGGAATGTCGTGGATAGAACGTAACTATCAGTCGATTCCGTGAGCCTGATCTGCACCGAAGCAGTTGATAGCAAGCGGTGGTAGCGTACCAGGCGCTGCATGGCGTCCAGCAATGTTGAACTGGCCATCCACGCACAACCAAGAGCATAGAGCTGGGTCGGACGTACGTACTTGCCGGTCTTAAGGCCAATAGCAGCATCGCCCGTCGCTACCCTGGCAAGATCCCATAACTTCCGCATCCCGGATAATGGGTAACGCTGTTGCGGCGAAGGTGGCTGGTCGAGATCAAAACCTGCAGCGGTGAAAATCGGCGCTGGATCAATCCCGTACTCCTTGCGCAGCGCGGTGGCCAGAACATGGGTCAGAGCAGCCAGAGTTGTGGGTTCAGAAAACATACGAGGTCCATTGAATAGAACTTGGTGGACTTAGACAAGAGGAATATGTCCTGTTGTTCTAACTTACGCGCATGAAGTTCAACCAAACAATCAAGTCCGCCGAGATGCTGGACGAAAGCTCTCTGGATACGGCCGATGCTGTCGCGCGGGCTGCACATATTTGGATACGGTCCTTGTGCCTGACTGATCTGCAGACAAAAGAAGAGCGTCATGTGTTGGCCTGCGGACTGGTGGCGGGGCTCTGCGAGCGACTACAACTGGATCCGAAGATTCAGGAACTCGTCGCCTACGTCTATGCGCTACTCGATGATGAGGGGAGTCAGGCACTTGCCGTATCGCGCCTGATGTTAGCCACACCAGTGCCGCTTACCCAGCATCAGGCGTACAAAAAAGGCCGGGAAGAGGCCGCGGCTATTGTGGAAATGCTCATTTACCACGGGCATTCCAATTCTGAAGTGACGCAAATTGACCGACAATCTACCTGAGATGACACGCCAGGCGGGGCCGTGTCCAGGTCATTCATTGCAAGCTCAGGACGAAACTATGTGGTGGCAATCATGAAGATAAAAACGTATGGCTACGGTGCAGGTGGGTTTGCACTGAGTCTATTTTTCTCCATTGTTGCCGGTTTCGGTTTGCAATTTATTTTGGACTCTATATGGGTAAGTCCTGAAAGTTTCGTTGCGATTTATAGTTCGTCTTTCGCGAGTGCGATTGTGGCAGTCGCGTTAACATGGTCTTGCTTGCTGCGGGGACTGAAGAACGATGCAGTGATTCGGGGTGTCTGGGGTCATATTTATTTGACCGCATTGCTTAGTATTATTGGTTTGGCTGTCATGCTATTTGCCTAGCCCGGGCCAGTCGTGTTTTGGAATGATGGTGTTGAAAATACCATGGACGTTTTTTCAACAGACTGCCTGGCTAATTACGCCGTTGCGTATTCCCGGACAAGCGCATTCCAGGTACCGCGAGACTCGTAGAACGCCGCGCGTGCATCAACAACTCGCTGCCGCGCATGGCGCTTGAATTCATCAGAATAGGCGTTGACCTGATCGCGCAGCAGCTGGCGATAATCCGTCGCGGCGGACTCCCAGGCCTGCAGGTTTTCGCGCAGTTTCTCATAACGACTTCGTACCTGGTTATGAAGATTTCCACTTAATTCGGAGGCAAAATCCCCGCGTTCCGAAAGCCACCGGGTAACGCGTGTTTCCTCACCAGCAAACCGTGCGGCCAGAATACGGAAGTTCGAGACGCGCTTCAGGTCCCAGACCATGCCAAATTTTTCCAGTGTCGCAATCAACCATTTGCTGGGATCAAACTGGTACCAGCGTACGCCATTGCGATAGTCGGCGGCGAAACGGTGGTGAAAGTTGTGATAGCCCTCGCCAAAATTGAAAAACGCGGTAAACCAGTTATCCCGTGCACTCGAATCAATGTCATAAGTGGCGGTCCCAAAGGTATGACAAACGGAATTGACGATAAAAGTCGTGTGATAGACCAGCGTCAGGCGTAATGCGAAGCCAATCAGGATCGCGCCCAGAAGGTGTCCCGTCAACGCACCAATAAGGATTGGCGTAAGCATACCGGCCACAATCGCCCACGGTATGTAGTAGCGGTGCTGGTGCATCACAAGCGGATCGGACTGCAGTCGTTTGACCTTGTCATAACGGGTATGGTGTTGCCAAAAAATCAACCAGCCAATATGGGCGTAGAAAAACCCTTTGCCAATGGAGTACGGGTCTCGTTCGGTGTCGACATAACGATGATGATCATGGTGCTGAGCGGACCATTCAAGAGCCGATTGCTGGAAAGCGGCAGCACCGAAAAACAGCAGGAGAAAACGCACTACGCGATTGGCCTTGTAGGTGGCGTGGGCAAAAAGGCGATGGTAACCCACGGTAATACTCATTCCAGTGGCACCGAAATAGAATACAGCCAGGGCGATTTCGCTTGCCGCAATGCCATTCTGGTGGATGTAGACGGGTGCGCCGATCAGTCCCATTAGCGTCGTGATCGAGAAAAAAGTGATATTTACCCAGTTGTTTTTTCGGGTCGCCAGGGCAGGTGCTGTCATTCGTCATCTCACTTGATTGGGTGCGTCCAGGTGCGCATTGCGCTCATTGTACAATAATAGAGATCAGGGCTTGGCCGCAATGGTGGACTTACGGTAAGATTCGCGCCCACGGTCGGGCTGTGGCGCAGCCTGGTAGCGCATCTGTCTCGGGGTCAGAGGGTCGCAAGTTCGAATCTTGCCAGCCCGACCAATTTCCTTCTCAGCCCGGCAGCACCGGATTATGAACGTCTCTTGACGGCAAATTCGGCGATGGCTATCAGTGCGTCCTTAAAAACAGAATCGGGAATTCCCCTCAAAGCGCTGATGGCTTTGTCGGCGGCCTCCTGAGCACGGGCTGCCGTGTACTTCAATGCGCCGGTGGATTCAATAACGGCCTGAATGTCATCCAGTCTGTCGAGGCCATCAGCTTCAATGGCCGCCCGAATCATGTCCCTCTCGGCAGCGGTTCCTTTCTCCATGGCGTAGATAAGCGGCAACGTCGGTTTGCCCTCCGCCAGGTCATCGCCCAGATTTTTCCCCAATTCGTCGGGTGAAGCATCGTAGTCCAGTGCATCATCGACCAGTTGGAAAGCGGTCCCGAGGGACTGACCATAGGTGATCATCGCTGTTTCATCATTGGGGTCCCGGTCGGCAAGAATGGCGGCGATCTGGGCCCCCGCTTCGAACAATCGCGCTGTCTTGCGGTAGATCACCAAGTTGTAATTTTCTTCACTGACATCGGGGTCGTGCACATTCATTAACTGCATGACCTCACCAGCCGCGATCGTGTTAGTCGCATCGGCGAGAATTTGCATGATTGGCATGTGACCAATATCGACCATCATTTGAAATGCCCGCGAGTACAGAAAGTCACCCACCAGGACGCTGGCCTGGTTGCCGAAGACGGCGTTGGCCGTGTCCTGGCCTCGTCGTCTTGATGAATCGTCCACCACATCGTCGTGCAGCAGCGTTGCCGTGTGAATGAATTCGATAATGGCGGCAGCATTGATGTGGTGCTTGCCAGGGTATCCGAGTGCCCGGGCGGCCAGAAGTACGATCAGAGGTCGCAAGCGCTTGCCTCCGCTGGTCACAATATAGGCGGACACCTGCGAAACCAGTGCCACATCGCTGCTCAGGCTGTCTTGAATCAGCGCATCGACGGCGCGCATATCGGCGCTGGCGAGGTCTTTGACGTCCTCGAACGTGCCGGAAACCGATTTTTCAGGGGCGGGCTGCATTGCGTCGCCGATCATGCCTGAAAAGCGGATTCTTCGCGACCCGCGCAACGAATTAGATCCTATTTGGTCGAATTGCAAGCTGTTGAATTAAAGTAGGATTTTTCACTCGCTAGCGTTGACCCGGAGGCGGCAAATCTATAGAATTCCGGCTCCGTTGGGACTGCAGTCTCGCTGGAGGCCGATATTCGGCTGATCAGACTCCCAAAACATTCATAATATTCAGCAAGTTGCAAACTGCTGCGACGGGCCAAATGGAGCATGTAACAATGTACGCAGTTTTTCGCTCAGGCGGCAAACAGTACCGAGCCAAAGCAGGCGAACGCTTGCAACTGGAGAAACTGGACGCCGAAGAGGGCACAAGCGTCAGTTTTGACGAAGTATTGCTCGTTGGTGAGGGCAGTGACGTTAAAGTCGGCAGCCCATTGCTGGCAGGAACTTCCGTCACCGCAACGGTTTTGCGTCAGGGCAAGAGCCGTAAGGTGCCTGTGGTGAAGTTCAAGCGCCGCAAAAACTATCTTCGCCAGGGTACGCACCGGCAGTTTTTCACTGAGGTGGAGATAACCGCGATTGGCGCGAGCACCAAGTCGGCGCCAAAGAAAGCGGCCGAAAAGAGCGAAGATAAGAAGCCAGCCGCCAAGAAGGCAGCGACGAAAAAGCCGGCGGCCAAGAAAGCGGCGGCCAAGAAGCCTGTGGCGAAGAAGGCCGCGACAAAAACGGCTTCCGGGAAGAAGGCAAGCAAGAAAACGAGCAAATAGCTCAGACAGAATTGATGAGTCACTACTCTGAACGGTGGTTGACTCCATGAAACGAAAGGAATATTGCAGTGGCTCATAAAAAAGCAGGCGGCAGTACCAAGAACGGTCGCGATTCGGAAAGTAAACGACTGGGCGTCAAAATTTATGGCGGACAGCAGGTAGTTGCCGGCAACATCATCGTGCGGCAGCGTGGCACCCATTTTCATGCTGGCCTTAATGTCGGCATTGGACGTGATCACACCCTGTTCGCGAAACAGGATGGCACGGTCAAATTTCAACGGAAGGGACCGAAAAACCGTCAGCACGTCAACGTAGTCTGAAGGTATGCGGCGCTAGCCGCTCAGACGACCGTGACAAAAAAGCCCCGCCATGCGGGGCTTTTCACTTTGTGACGGGAACATTTTTCCCTCGTAGATAAGCGTATATTCACACCATGAAATTTGTTGACGAAGCAACGATTCGAGTTAAGGCGGGCAATGGCGGTCATGGCTGCCTGAGTTTTCTCCGTGAAAAATTTGTCGCCAAGGGTGGGCCGGATGGCGGCGATGGAGGCCGTGGTGGCAGTGTCTACCTGGTTGCGACCGACGCGACCAGTACACTGGCGGATTTTCGAGTGGCGCGAAGGTACGCGGCTGAGAATGGCCAGCCCGGTGCGGGCAAGAACAGGACCGGCAAGTCCGGCAACAATCTCGACGTTATCGTGCCCTGTGGCACGGTGGTGCATGATGTTGATACCGGTGAACTCATTGGTGACCTGACCAAAATAGGTCAGAGGCTGAAAGTTGCGGAGGCCGGGCACCCGGGCCTTGGCAATACGCGCTTCAAAAGCAGCATCAATCGGGCGCCGCGAAAAACGACGCTTGGGAGTCCGGGCGAAGCGCGGCACCTGCAACTTGAACTCAAGGTTATTGCCGATGTAGGTCTGGTGGGTATGCCGAATGCGGGCAAATCTACCTTGATTCGAGCGCTATCAGCGGCCAGGCCGAAAGTGGCGGACTATCCGTTTACTACGCTGTTTCCGAACCTGGGTGTAGTAGGCGTTGGCCCATTGCAGAGTTTCGTAATGGCCGATATACCCGGATTGATCGAAGGAGCGGCTGAAGGGCACGGTCTCGGAATTCAGTTCTTGAAACACTTGCAGCGTACCCGATTGCTGCTGCACCTTATCGATATCGCACCGATCGATGAGTCGATTGATCCAGCCGCAGAATTTCGCGCTATTGAGAAGGAACTGGTGAAATTTTCGGAGAATCTGTCGACTAAACCTCGCTGGCTGGTTATTAACAAGATGGATTTGCTGGCGACAGATCAGCGTCCCGTTGCGCGCCAGGAGCTGCTGGACAAGCTTGAATGGGATGGACCGTTTTTTGAAATCAGCGCGATTTCAGGGGAAGGAACGCCGCAGCTTGCACAAGCGGTTATGCTTGAGTTCGAGAGAATCGACGAGGAAGAGGCAGAAAGGCTACGGTCGTCTGAACAGACGACCACGGCGCTTGAAGACTAAGACTCGAGTTACAGGGCCGATTGTCCGGCCCCGATGGTTGTTTCTGGCGTGGGGGCTAGGCTGCCAGCGCTTTGACTTTCTTATTCAGGCGACTCTTGTGCCGGGCCGCTTTATTTTTGTTCACGACGCCCTTGTTGATCATGCTGTCGATCACAGGCACGGCGGCTTGATACGCAGCAACCGCGGCCTCTTTATCACCTTTTTCCACGGCGGAGATAACATTCTTAATGCTGGTGCGCAATTTTGAACGCAGTCCCATTTTATGGAGGCGGGTCTTTTCCGCCTGCTTGGCGCGTTTGCGCGCCGATTTAATATTGGCCACTCGATATTTCCGTTTGATTTTGGGTCTGCCCGGGCAATGTTTGAGCCGCCCAGGTCCGAAGAGCCGCGTATTATTCGCGGCTCGCGACAGATTGTCAATGGCCTTGGTCAACGACACGGAGATGCCGGGTTTTCGGCGCCTAAAGCACTGATTCTTAGTCGCATTTAAGGCTAAACTAGCCCCCAACGACGCTCATTCCCGACTTGATATGCCAGCCGACGATCTGCCTGAAAAAGTCTATTCTCCCCAGGAACCCGAATCCGTCACCTCCGGGCGCGGCTTGCTGAGGTCGACTTCAGTGGTCAGCCTGATGACTTTGCTCTCAAGAATCCTCGGGTTGGTGCGGGACATCGTCTTTGCGCGGTTTTTCGGTGCGACGATCGTCATGGACGCGTTCATAGTGGCGAACCGGATTCCGAACATGCTGCGGCGATTTTTTGCGGAGGGTGCGTTCTCGCAAGGATTCGTACCGGTGATGGCACGTTATCGCGAGAGTCACAGTCACGATGAGGCTCGAGAATTGGTCGATGCCGTAGCGGGGACACTTGGCCTCATTCTCTTTGTGATCACGGCCATCGGAGTGATTGCCGCTCCGTTGCTGGTTTTGATTGTGGCACCCGGATTCACTGGCGATGACGGTCGATTCGAACTGGCCACTTTGATGCTACGTTTCACGTTTCCCTATCTATTTTTTGTTTCACTGACCGCTTTCGCCGGAGGGATTCTAAATACCTACGGGAAGTTTGCGGTGCCCGCCTTCACGCCGGTGATCCTGAATGCTGTACTGATCTCCTTCGCGGTATGGCTCGGGCCGTTGCTGGACGAACCTGGGATGGCGCTGGCGTATGGAGTCCTTGTCGCGGGCGTCGTACAACTCCTGTTTCAAGTGCCATTTCTTGCACGCATTCACGCCGTGCCAAGGCCGCGCTGGAATCCGGCCCACTCGGGTGTGCGGCGTATTGGCAAGCTAGTGTTACCAGCCATCTTTGGTTCATCTGTCGCACAGATCAATGTTCTGCTCGGCGGAATCATTGCCTCGCTGTTGGGGGTGGGAAAAATCAGCTTATTGTATTTTTCCGACCGGCTCATGGAGTTTCCGCTGGGTCTGTTTGGAATCGCTCTTGCGACGGTCACCTTGCCGCATTTATCACGGCAATTCGCCGCAAAGTCTGAGCGGGGTTTCTCGAATACTGTTGATTGGTCGATGAAGTTAGTGGTTTTGGTGGCTGTGCCGGCTGCATTGGGGCTTATCGTAATGGCCGAGCCACTGGTGACCACGATTTTTTATGGCGGCGAATTCACCAAGCTCGATGTTCGTATGACCTCGCTGAGTCTGCAGGCTTTTTCCGTCGGCCTCGTTGGCTTCTCCTTCGTCAAAATTCTGGCACCCGCCTATTTCGCTCGCGAGGATACGCGCACTCCGGTGAAAATCGGCCTGATCGCACTATTGGTCAACTTCATATTAAGCGTAGTCCTGGCCTACGTATTGCAGCGGGCGGGGTATTTCGCCGCACACGCAGGTCTCGCACTCGCGATTTCAGTGGCCGCGCTCTTAAACGCCTGGTTGTTGTATCGGGGTCTGCGTCGAGACGGCGTTGTTCATCATTCGCCTGGCTGGCGCACTATGTTGCTGAAATTCCTGGTGGCCAATATAGGCATGGTGGCTGCATTAGTGCTGCTAATGCGCCCACTTGGATGGTGGATAGAAGCTGGCATACTGGACAGAGTCACCTGGGTCTTGTTGGAAACAGTGGTCGGTGCTGCTGTCTATTTTCTGACATTGTTCGCATTGGGTGTCAGAACATCGACGCTGCGATTACGCACCGATTGACCGGGACCGACACGATGTATCTGGCACGGTCGAACCTGGCATTTCCGTTTACGCAAGTCTCCCAGGGCAGCGTGGTCACGATTGGCGCATTTGACGGCCTTCACCTGGGCCACCAGCGATTGCTGAATCGTGTTTTGGAGGAAGCGACCGCCCGCAAACTTCGGGCCGTCGTTATGAGTTTCGAGCCCACGCCCAAAGAGTTTTTCGCCGGTAAAAATCGATCCGCAAGATTAACCCGATTCCGCGAAAAGTATCTTCTGTTGAAGAATATGGGTTTTGACGTTTTCTTTTGTCCGCCATTCAATAGATCAATGAAAAGCATCACCGCCGATGCCTTCATCAGGACGCTGCTTGTACATGCATTGAACATTCGGCATCTGGTGATTGGCGATGACTTCCAATTCGCGCGGAACCGCGAGGGAAACGTGGCGTTGTTGCGGCGCGCGGGCAAGGTGCTGAATTTTGGTGTTGAACAGATGGCGAGTGTCGTAGTGGAAGGGGAAAGGGTCAGCAGTACTGCGATTCGGGATGCATTGGGTCAGGGTGACCTGATACGTGCGCGCCGCTTACTTGGTGACAACTACCAAATGGCGGGCAAGGTTATTCGTGATCCTGGCTATGCGGTTGACGAACGCATTGTATTTATCAGCACGCAGCGCCGACTTAGCCCGGTTGAGGGCATTTTTGCTGTTAAAGTGCACGGTATCGGCGAGAATGCACTGGGAGCTTCGGCTTGCATCGGCATGAATACTTCAATGGCGGCTCGCACGCCGTTTTTCACACTAGGTGGTATTGACGTCGAGCGGCTTTCGGACAGAGTTCATGTCAACATAGAATTCATGGCACGAATTAGAGGTCCGGAAGCGTGCAGAAGTATTGCAGAGGGCATTGCACAACTGCATGAATGCGAAAGCGAGGTTCAGCGTGTCCTGGCCGAGCGTGAACAGGACAGTTCTTGAGGGGCGATGGTTTGAGTGACACCGTGAGCGAGAAAACGAGTCGCCGGATGCGGTTTGCATTGTGGGTGCTGTTGTCGGCAACGATTGCCGGACTAGATCAGTTGACTAAAATTGCCATTGTGAAATGGGTGCCGCTTTACGACAAGATTCCGTTGGCATCTTTTGTCAATATTACGCATCAGCGAAATACCGGGGCGGCTTTCAGTTTCCTGGCCGATGCCGGCGGCTGGCAACGATGGTTTTTCTCGGTGCTGGCCGGAGTCGTCAGCGCTGTGATCTTCGTTTGGCTTTATCAGTTGCGACAGCAGAAGCAGATGGTTCTTGCCTCCGGACTGATTCTGATTCTCGGCGGCGCGGTAGGTAATCTGATCGATCGTATTCGATTGGGTTACGTGGTCGATTTCTTTCAGGTCTTGATCGCCGGGTGGCCATTTCCGTCTTTCAACGTGGCTGACGCCGCAATCACCGTTGGCGCCGGACTGATCATATTCGACTCGTTGTTTCTTTCCGGTAAAAAAGCCGTCTGATCAGCTTAGATGCTGGATTGGCGGTCGCGCTTGTTCCAGCGGATTCCGCACCGAAAAACGTCCTGGTACTACCGAGTTCGCGTCCAGCAATCCGCTAGTGGGGCCGATCCCTTCACCCCGGCGGCGGTAATCGTTAGAGACGCACATTTACCGGCTTCGTCACCGCCCAACAGGAAAGTTGCGGTCGCGGTATAGGTGTTTGCATTCGCGGGCGCAACAGAGATGCGGTAGGAACCGGTTTCGGTATCGAACGGACTTGCCTGGAAGCCAAGATCAGTCAGGTCGGTCGTGTAGCTGTTGTTGTTCAGGTAAAACCGCTCCTGATTGGTTGCCACCCGCAGCAAAGCCGCTCTCGCTTCGTTGCGTTTGGCGCGAGCCGCGAAATCACGATAGTTCGGGTAACCGACGGCGGCCAAAATACCAATGATGACAACAACAATCATCAACTCCATCAAGGTGATGCCGCTCATATATTTACGCATTTTCGATCTCCGTCCAGGTAACACCTAGTTGGTGCCGTCCTGGGTCCAAAGGGTTCTGACCGGATTGTTCGCATAACCCGGATTGAAACATTCTACACCGACACAGCCGATTGGCGGTGGTGCACATTCCTCGCCCTGACAATTCGGGTCTGTCGGACTCGGGAACAGGAACGACGGTCGCGGTGCAATGCCACCTTGCGCCAATTCTGTTACCCGTTCCTCATTTACCTGAACCGGATTATCCGGGTCAATCGTTTCCGACGGGTTAAACGGGTCGCCGGTTGCCGCATCCACGCGATACAAACGATTCAGGCTCAGACCAGCCTGGCACGGATCGGTAGATGCGATCATGGGTTCAAATGAGACAAAGAAAATCGAATCGTTAAAAGTCGTCGAATCGGATAGAATTTTTTCCCCGGGCGGCAGTGTCAGGCGCCAGCCACGATCATTGATGCCAACAACACTGTTAAGCACGCCGCTAACCTCAACCATATCGTTATTACCAGCAATTGGGTAACTGTCATACTGAACCTGTGTCAGGCTGTGGAAGACATCGGTATCGCGCAAGGAGTAAAAACGATCGCCGGCACTCTTGTCCAGCGGATGAGCACGATAACCACTGCCGATGCTGATAGCCAGATAACGGCTTTGACGATTCCTGTCACGTACCAGTGATACGTCCGGTGTAGTATAAAATCGGCGCGTTTGAGCAGGTGTTGGGCTTGATTGTCCTTCTGCGCCGAATTGTGCGATAACGCCGCCTCTAACTAATGTGTTGGGCGAGTTGCCGCTTAGAATATCAAAGCGCCACACCTGTCCACCAAGGTCCGCAGCGTACATTCTGTCGGCAAATCCATCTCCGCTGAGGTCCAGAACGCGAACTCTTGCAGGTATCGAGCGAGTCATGCTGGACAGGGTCAAATTGGCTCCGTTATCGGGACCTGCGCTCCAAACCTTGGCACCGGTCTCGATATCGAGCATGACTATGCCCGTTCCCTCGGCGTCGGCCGTTTGTGGGTGTGCCGCCTGATCGTGCACCGTGTCATAGCCCGCACCTAGTATTAGTACTGCATTGTCGACACTGGTTTGATAGGGGCTGTTTACCTTGACGCGTGCTGCAACCGGAGATGACCAGGTTTGTCCGAATTCCGGGTAGCTCTGGAGCCACTTGAATTTCGGCGCATTCTTGTCTGTTACGTCCAGTGCATAGTAGTTGTTGCCGCCGCGTCGCATGCCAAAAAACAGATAGACGAAGTCAGTCCCGACATCGATAACACCGTTGTTGTTTCTGTCGGCGACGACCGGCACGATATCCCCGTCGATTCCGTAGTGCTTGAAATTAATGTTTTCATTGAAATAGAGATCGGCCAGATCAGGCAACAATTCACGCGGAATGAAGGACCAGAGTTCGAGCCCACTTTTGGCATCGATCGCGTGCAAGTATCCATCGTTGGTGGCGGTGAAGACGACAATGTCAGGGTCTCCATTCGCATCAGTGCCGTAGACGATTGACGCAGGCTGCGAATGCAGCGTATCCCCCATGATCTGTCGGGTGGTGGTCAAGGGATCGTTATCCTCGTCTTTCACGTCCGCACCGCGCGCCCATTCAATTAGTGTTGGCAAATCCGGCTCGCCCGGAGCACCCGACAAGCCCAAATCGGCCGGTGTGAATGCGGCAATATTTGCAGCAGATACACTATTGGAGCTGTCGGTGAGACTGGTGGCACCATTGTTCGTGTAGAGTTTTCGCGAATCTGCGCTGGGCAGCAGATTGGCGGCTCCACCGACGTTTACATCAGGTCCATCCATATCACCGGCCACGTTCCAGAAATTGCTTGCCGAGTCGGCAAAGAAACCGGTATTCGGGTCGACGGCGGGGTTCGAATATTGATCGACGATCTCAGCATTGACGATGGTGTATTTCTTGATATTGCCTGGCCAATGTTGCTTGCTGGTCGCGCGAAATACAGAAACGTACAAATCATTCAGGTGCTGTGTACGGTTGAACGCATTCACGGCAATCGAGGGTGCGGTGAAGGAAATATCGCGATCGAAAATGTTAGTGACAATATCAGTCAGCGCTTTCGTCAATGAAGTGACGTCTTCAGCCAGGTAGTACTTACCCCCGGAATTCTCGGCAGTTGCCTTCAATAGAGGTAAATCGACCGTGAAGCCAATCGTGTAGGTGGTGACATTCTGGTTTCCGGGAACATTTGCGTTGATGTCTGTCTTCGACAGGTACTCGGAAATATCGTCAAGACAGGCACCATTCACGTTGCCGCCGGTACAACTGCTGCGACCCATTGTTGCCGTAAAATTGGGCAGACTGCTCACCCTGCCGTAAGCGCCGGTATCCTGGGTTGGCTGTCCGTCTGTCAGCAGGACCGTAAAGTTCTTGGCGCAGGCGTATTCTGCCGGTTGTTTGTACATGCCGTTGTTGCCGACAACCAGCGCATCCGGATCGGTCGAGGACAACGCACCGTATTGCCTGCTAACGCCGTTCCAATACCGTGCCGCTTCGTACATGGTTTCTGACAGCGGCGTCCAGCCGCTTGCCGGTAGTGAATCGACCACTGAGTTCGCTTCGCTTCTGTTGGTATCGAGGTCCTTCAAGGCCATCATGACCGGACCGCCTTCGTTGTTGTGAAAACGCATGAAGCCGATGTTCACATTGTTTATACCGCCCAGGACATTCTTGGTTACCGCTTTGACGATATCCGTGCGCCGCATGCTGCTTCCAGGGGGATTGTAAAACCAGTTCAGGTAATTCGAATCGTAAACCGTGACGATTTGATGCGTTGGCGAGGAGCCCCAATCGACTTCGGCGCTCGAAACTGATGTGAAGAGACTGCCGGTATTTGAGCCGATTTTGGCGTAAACCTGGCCAGCCGTGCCATCACCGTGAACGCCGGAATCGGCGGCGCACTCGACATAACTTTGCGTTTTACTTCTCGAAATCGTCTGCCATTTCCATTTGCCGCGGCGTTTGCGGTACTGTGCCATGGTGTCGGTGTATGAACCGGCATCGCTTATCTGGGTAACACCCTGATCGCAAACGAAATAGGATTTTTCAAATCGCCTTAATTTGCTGCCGGTACAACTGGGCAAGTTTGAGTTTTTTGACCAGTAGTAATAGCCATTGTCGCAGGCACCGGAATAAGTCTTGTTTTTGTCAAAAGGTTCCTGACTAACTTCGACAGACGTCATACTGCCCGAACTGTCCAGAATGAACAGGACGTTCGGTTTTGCAGCTACACTGGCACCGGGTACTGACAAAAGCAGCTCGACATCCTCCGCCCAGGCGGGTGCGCCGGCCAAAAATGCGATTGTCAGTCCAACACCAGCCCAAGCGGTGTGTAATCTGGACTTTCTCACGTTTCCTTACCTCAAGTTAGATCAATCCGTGACCCTATCGCTCAATTAGCTACTTCTATGCTGCGTACGGTATTGGTCTCTGTATCAATGAGAATCAGTGCATAGCCATCGCGACTATGCCGGCCATTGTTGAAACCTTGCCTGAAATCGGCAAGCTTCATAGCCGTGCCATTCAGGGAATAGACTGTCGTCGGCGTCAGACGAGCTGTCACGTATTCACAATCCTCACAGGATTTGAATGAAAGCCGGCTATTGACACTTGTTGGTACATTGAGGAATGAAGGATCTGTTTCGATCGCATCAACCAGTGTACGAATCTCGGCGTGTGCCAATGTGCCTGCACATAAAAAGGCAATAACCGCGCACCTTAAAAGTCTCATTGTCACTGTTCCACCATTTCCCTGTTGCAAAAATCCAAATTCCATTTGGCGTAGTTCTGCGACTCACATCATCGGTTATTGCCGGCTTCCTGGCGAGGAACTGCTACTCAATTCCATCCTGTGTCCACAAAGTTCGGACCGGATTATTGGCAAATCCTGGTTCATTACACTCGACACCAATACACAGGATTGGCGGTGGTGAGCATGCGGCACCGGTACAATTTGATTCCGGACTGGGGAAAAGAATGGTCGGCGATGGCGCGATACCACCTTGTGCCAGTGTCGTGCGGCGAGCGATGTCTTCGTCACCCGGAGCGATTGAGTCAAGGTTGTTGACGACAGGATCCCCGTTGACCACTTTGACGCGATAGAGGAAGTTCGTCCCGCGTCCCGCGGAACAGCTTGCAGCAGCCAGCGTATCCGGTGTGAAGGAGACAAAGAAAACTTCATCGTCAAACGTAACCGAATCAGCCAGAACTTTCTGATTTCCCGGGAGGGTGAATTTCCAGCCAGCCATACCTGAGCCCACGACGACTTCTGTTTGTCCACTGATTTCAACCAGGTCGGAATCAGTAATAACAGTGTAGCTATCGTATTCACTCTGATTGAGCTGGTTGAACACGTTGGGATCTCTTATCGAGAAAAATCGATCGGAAGCAGTGAGGTCGAACGGACGTGCCCGATAGCCTGAACCGATGCTGATCGAAATGTAACGCCGCCCCTGTTGCGGATCAGAGAATATTGAAAGATCAGGAGCGCTGTAAAATCGACGGGTGTCGGCCGCGCCCGGCGCTCCGAGTCCTTCGGCACCTACTTGTGCAATGACACCACCGTTTACAAGGTTGGCAGGAGTGGCACCTTTAACGATATCAAAGCGCCAAATCTGACCGCCCAGATCCGAGGTGTACATGCGATCGGCGAAATTATCACCATTCATATCGGCCACGCGAATCTGATTTGGCATCGCCCTCGTCATAGCGGTGAATTGCTTGGTTGTGCCACTGGAACTAGCGCCTCCATTCCACAGCGTTGCGCCGGATTCGAGGTCCAGAATGTGAATGCCGGCACCGACCGCGTCGGCGGTTACCGGGTGACCCGAGGTGTCATGAACGGTGTCATAACCGCCACCAATTACTACGACTGCTTTGTCGCTGTTGAGGCCGGAATCATTGATATCCATGCGAGCGACAACCGGTGTTGACCAGCTTTCACCCGCGTTGGCAAGTGTACGTGTCCAGAGAAGATCCGGTGAATTCTTGTCGGTGACGTCCAGGGCGTAATACGTTGTGCCACCGCGGCGCATGCCGAACAATATACGGACGAAGTCCCCATCGCTGGATTCAATTACGCCATCTTTGTCCACGTCCTTAACGATAGGAACAATGTTGCCATCCAGTCCGTATTGCTTGAATTTGGCACTCGGGTCGAAAAAGAGTCGCGTCATATTGCTCAGTAACTGTTTTGGCACAAATGACCACAACTCCACGCCGGTCGTACCGTTGATGGCATGCAAATATCCGTCATTGGTCGCTGTGTAGACGACAACATCCGGATTAGCAGCGGTGCCACCGTAAACCACGGCGGCAGGTTGGGAATGCAACGGATCGCCCATGGCAAACCGTTGAGTGGTCGCCGGATTTCCGTCCTCGTCGCGCACATCTTCGCCACGCATCCAGCGGATGATGTCGCTTTTGCTGGGTTCACCGGTTGCGCCAGTCAAACCGAAATCGGCGTCCGTAAACGCCATCGCGTTACCGGTCGTAATTGCGTTGGTGCCGCCAGCCAGATTAACGCTGACGCCATTGTTGGTGAACAAATTACGGCTTGAAAAGTTGGGTAGAACGTTGGCAGCACCACCCAGACGTACATCCGATCCGTCATTGGCCCCAGCCGTCCAGATGCTGCGGGCGGAGTCGAAAAAGAAACCCGTGAGGGGGTCAACGGCCGGCAGGTCGTTGTCATCTACAATAACCCCGTCGGAAATTCCGTATTTTTTCAGGTTTCCTGGCCAGTGAGCTTTGCCTCTGGCACCGAACATAGTCAGGTACAAGTCATTCAGGTTTCGCGTACGATTAAATGTGTTCACCGAAACTGCTGGTGCGGAAAATGACAGGGAACGATCGTTGATTTCACCGACGATGCGCAATAGCGCAATAGTCAGGCTCTCAACATCATCTGCGAGAAAGTAGCTCCCGCCGGATGCGATTGCAGTATTTCTAAGGATATCCAGATCGACCGAAAAACCGATCGTATGAGTGACTACCGTTTGATTGCCATCCAGTGCGGTATTGGTATCCACTTTGCCGAGATATTCTGCGATATCGTCCAGGCATTGCCCCTGGCCTGAGCCATTACAAGAGCTCCGGCCGAGAACTGACGTAAAATTGGGCAGGGTCGGCGCACGCACGGGCCCATCGTCGTCCTGGGTGGGTGCTCCATCTGTCAGAAGGACGTTGAAGTTCTTGGCACAGGAATCGAGTGTCGGGCTCTGATATACCTCGGGTCCGGTTGAAAAGAGAGCGCCCGGATCGGTTGTGTATTCACTAACTTGTTCGCCGTACCACGCCGGCGCGCCTGTCCAATAAAGCGCATTTTCGTACAGGGTCTCTGACAGTGGCGTCCAGCCATTGGCGTCGAGTCCGTCAATCGTGTCCAGAATGACCTGGCGATTCGTGTCCAGGTCGGTTAGCCCAAGGAGGACCGGGCCACCCTGAGTCTGGTTGAATCGCATGACGCCGACATTCAGGTTGTTGATCGAATCAAGTACCTTCGTCGTCACGATTTTCATGATTTGCGTACGACTGAGTGAGATAGTGTTAGGCGAGCTCTTCCAGTTCAAATAATTGCCGTCGAAGACGGTATACGAAAGGTTTCTCGGCGCGCTACCCCAGGATAATTCCTGAGTAGAGTCGCTGGTCCAGGGAGTCGCACCGGATGCGCTCGCCGCATAGACTTCTCCGGGTGTGCCATCGCCATGAGTTCCTCGGTCAGCCCTGCACTCTACAGAGTTGGAATTGTCACCGGGCTCCAGATACTGCCAAGAGGTTGCCCCGGTTCCGGCATCACGATACTGGACCATGGTATCGGTGTAACTACCAATACCCGAGAGCTGCCGCGCCGCAAACTCGCACTGAAATGAGTTCTTGGCGATGAATTGTGTTTCGTTACCGTCGCAGACCGGCAATGTATCCACATCGGTCCAGAACAGGGCGCCGGCATCACAACTGCCGGGATAGGGTACGGCACTGTCATACGGTTCGACGGTCGTTTCGTTCGAGTTCATGCTGCCGGACGTATCCAGGATGAACATCACGTTCGGCTTCGGGTTCAACGAAGGGTCCGGGTTGATCAACAGCAATTCGGTATCGTCAGCTATTGCCGGCGTGCCGAGCAACAGCGTCAGAGAGCAACTGAGACTCATCCATGTGGTTTTTCTTGCAGAGATCATCATGATTCTCCCTTAATTCAGCGGTCGGTTCGACGTATCTAAAGTGTTATCGACACGGATGTAATCGTGTCTGATTCAAGATTGCGCAGGACAATAATCATTTCATGATTACGATTGCGAACAGTGGCAAGCATCTTTCGAAAATCGCTCAATTCCATTGGCGAATTATTGCGCAGGTAGCGGGTCTCGCTGGTTACGCGATAGGAGTGCGTAACGCATCCGGTACACTCACTGAATGACAGTACGCCGTTGCTGCTTGCTGGCATACGAAATTCACTCAGCGCTACTTCGTGCGCCAGATCAATCGTGTCGAAGTCGGCGCCCGCCGGCAGACTGAATACGAGGGCGATGCTAAGTATCAGTGTTCTGTATTTGGTCATTGGTCTTACTCCCAATCCCTGGTGATTCGGTTGATATCTAAAGAGTCTGGTCCTCAGGACCGACTACATAAAAAGCTTGTGAGTGGACCGCAGAAGCGTCGCGATCTGTCGTGCCACCACCGCCTGCAATTCGTCGTGACACGGCCGTCGATGTTGAATTGAAATGGTAGGCAGCAATGCCACTGCCAACGCCCAGGCTAAACGCCCGATCGGGCACCATCGTGGCATCCTCAAAGACGATGACCGCCGTATAAGATTCGTTTGCATTGACATTCTGGGTCAACGTAACGTTATTCAGTGTGTCAAATTGCCCTTGTGCAATCGATTGCTCCAGACCTGTCTCTGCGGCCTGAAAAGCATTTTCGTTATTCTGGTCATTACGCGCCATGGCAATTTCAGTGGTAGCAGTATTCATACCCGAAATGGCGAGCACCGTAATAACGACCAGCAAAATAAGGCCTACAACCAGTGCGGCACCATTCTGTGTTCGTTTTAAAGGGTATTTTTTCATTGTCTGAGCCTGTGATTTCTCATTAAGATCTGGCGTTACGCAACAGTATGGTCTTCGATACGATCAGACGTCGAAACTCATCGTTCGGTACGCCGAGACCTACGTCTCCTGGAGTGTAATCAGTTGTATCCACGATTCCGGTTTCCACTGAAATCGAACGAACGACCAGCCAAACTCGTGCGGTCATCACTCTGGCGGTTGGCACCCAGCCGGCGTTGGCGGGGTTAAGCACCGGGTCGCCCGGGTTTACGTAACGATCGACGGTATTGTCGCCGTCCATGTCAACGCCGAACTGTATCTGCATGTTCTCAACACCGGGTGCGACTTCAATATCGGTAATTTGCGGCGCACCGCCACTGACACCGAGTGTTTTTCGACGTAAAGTCGGCACGCCCGGGATCAACGTTGAGCTGGCGGCGACGTAGTAGGAGTTGATGAGTAAGTTGTGAGTTTCCGATGTCAGTGCATCAAACCCGGGCGGTATCTGGCCGTCGTCCATAATTTGACCTTGCAGGCGCGTCGACTGAATCTGTAGTCGTCCCTCACCGGGCACGAGAGCCGCCGCGAATACACTTGCCCGTCGCGTCGTCACTGTGTCGGAATTTGCTTGCGCACCACCGGCCCCGGTTGCCGCACAAGTCAATGCGTAGGCATTGTTGTCACCTTCAATCGGCCGAGTCAGGTCGAGTATCCAGTCAGCACCGCAACTGTTGTCCAGTGTCAGTCCGTAAGGATTGTTGTCCCCATTTATCGACCGGCCTTCAACCGTGTCGCCACGACTGTTTCGACCAAAATTGCTGGCCATGCGCAGGTCGGCCTCAATGGTATCCATCGCGAATTGTGCCGTTTCCTGCACGCGTGCGATGGAGTCATTGATAATGTAGGCGTGACGACTCTGACTGTATATCTGGACTGAACCAACCATCAGAAATGAGCCAATGGCGAGTGACACCATGAGTTCTATCAGCGTGAGGCCGGCCATGCGGCGGTACGATGTGTGCTTTCGAAGCTGCCTGCTATTCATTGTTTATATTCCAAAGACCGGGATGGTGATTCGGTATTGTGGTGGAGGATTCTGCCCCGCCTCAGTCCAGGCAATGGTGATCTGATAGGTGTTTGGCACAACCGCATTGTCCAGGACAATATTTACGGTACCACCGGGCAAAGTGTCGCCGGCCTGCAATGCCCACAGGAAGATATCCTGTTGAGCCATCTCCGCCGGCGTGCAATCAATGCCGCCATTGACACAGTTGTTGTCGACTCCACCGACGACATAGCCGGCACCGGCGCGCGGATTCGCGCGAATGCGATCAGCAACATCTCCGGCCAGCGTGACAGCGTGATGTCGAAACAATGACGTTCGACCGGCTTGCATCGTGTGCACGTAAAGACCGGCGATCCCGAGCATTCCTACCGACATGATGACCAGCGCTATCAGGACTTCGACAAGCGAAAAGCCAGCCGCTGATTTCTTGATGCATTTGATTCGATTCAATTTCACTGCTCTGCTCTCAAATTTCATTTGCAGGAATAGGGTTGCCAACTACGGGCAACCTCCTTGTGCGTCAATCTGGTCTTTGTCTCGCAGAACCGTGGCACGACCAATTGGCGTAATGATCAAAACTCTGGCCGCGGAATCGTTGGCGCCCACCACAACCACGTTGCCGCGGTCGTCACAAATTCGTGCCGCCGATAGCGCTGTTCCATTGACATTGCCGCGCCCGAGACCGGTCCCTGCAAAACTGAAGTAGGTGGCACCACCGTTAGTTACTATGTTCAGTCCGGTATCGATGGCGGGAAAAGCCTTTAGAACATTTTCAGTCGCAACATCGCGTGCTGCCGCCGGAGCATTGATGTCAGCGAATATGATCCAGCCATCATCGAAGGTGCCATCACAAGCTGCGGCGGCGGTCATTGGTGCCAGGCTGCCGCAAATCGTAATGTTGTTCTTGGATCTGGCCGCTTCAGAGCGCGCCAGGTACAAGCTCGAATGGAGATCATTGGCCGTCGCTGTAACGCGACTGTTCTGTGTGAAAGCGGTGAGGTTTGGCAGACCAAGGCCCAGAACCACGCCTGCAATCAACATCGTGATCAGCAATTCGTAGAGTGTGAAGCCGTTCTGGTATCGATTTTTCATGCGGGCAATATACGCCCGGGTTCCAGCTTCTGTCGGTGTATCCGACTAACGGTAAAAGATGAGCGACAGGCGGTCCGAAACACACCATTGACTTAACTTAACGCGCACATTGGTAGGCCTTGCCGCGGGTATTCTTGCGGGCAACGCGGGGCCTACCGGTATAACTGATCACAACGGCCCGTGATTCTGCCCGGTTGCTACGATCGCATATCGTCAGCGTGCCGTTGGTTGCGCGCAAATGCGTGGAACGAAACGAGAACGCCGCCCTGTTTGACCGAATTTGTGCTGTGGCGCCGACCTTGTGATGGCTAATAAGTGTTTCACTGTCATTCCGCAAGGCCAACCCGGTACGCCCCCTGTTGACGAATACGATCCAGCCTTGCGACCAATCCCCCTCCGGGTCGCAGTAGCGAGCGTCAGCGCTCGGACAGATGGTGACGACGCGCCGCCGTACAATAGATTCCTGACGGGCCCTGTGAACCGCGTGAAAGAGGGCGGTAGACTCGACGAGGAGGCGTTTATCGGCGGCGAGATGACCGAAAGAGGGCACGCCCAGGCCGAGAATAATGGCTGCGAGCCCCAGTGTCATGATCAATTCATAAAGGCTGTAGCCCATCTGCCGGTACCGTTGATTCATCGCGAACCTCCCTGTCCAAGAAGGTGAGGTTACTGCAGAGAGGAAACCCGGCAGCGTATAGAAACAGGGGAAAACGAGGCATTTTGCTGACCATCGGGCCAAATGAGAACGATTTTCGCTTATACTGCCAGATTGGACTCAATCTAAAGGATCTGCCGATGTCTCGATCGGACATTCAGGCCCGAATGGACAAATTCGGAATCGCAGCAACGCCACAACGGCTTGAAGTTGCAGGCGTTCTCCTGGAGAAACCACAGCATTTGGCCGCGGACCAGATCCTCGCCACGCTACGGAAAAATGGCAGCCGGGTATCCAAAGCCACGGTTTACAACACCCTGCATCTGTTTGCTGAAAAAGGGTTGGTGCGGGCGCTGAACGTGGATCCAAGCCGCACCTTTTATGATTCTACGACCCACCCGCACCACCATTTTTACCATGTAGGCATGCGTGAACTGAGTGACATTCCCGATGAGCAGATTCGAATCCTTGATCTGCCGCCGTTGCCGAAGGGCACGGAATTGGAGAATGTCGAAGTCCTCGTGAAAATTCGCGACAGACAGATCTAGCAGCCTGTTGAAAAAACCTGTCTTTCGGCAGACCGCAGAGGAATTTGGCCGCCGCGCTGGTGGTCAAGAGTTGGCAGCGCTATACTCTCGCGCCGCCAGTTGTCGCGATCGCGATTCGCTGAAAATTCTTTTTAGCCGGTATAGCTCAGTTGGTAGAGCGCCACATTCGTAATGTGGAAGTCAGGTGTTCGAATCACCTTACCGGCACCATTTCCTCTATAAAAGCAGTCGAAAGGCAAAGCATCATTCAGCCGATTTCATCGATTTTTTCGAGCCACCGGGTCTTGCTGGCATCATCCAGAAAGCTGGCGCCAAAGCCGTTCCTGAGCAATTGTATGACCTGTTCACGACTCGGCCGCAACGCCTCAATGATCGCCGCAAAATTCCGATTCAAATATCCACCGAAATAAGCCGGGTCATCCGAATTAATTGTGACCACTAAACCTTGATCGAGTAACTCCAGCAAAGGGTGCTGGTGCATGGACTCATAGAGACACAAGCGTATATTCGAAAGTGGGCAGACGGTCAGTGGAATCTGTGCGCGGGCAATCTCGGCCAGCAAATCAGCGTCTTCCGTAATGCGTACTCCATGATCGATTCGGGATACCTGTAATTGCTCCACGGCCTGGCGAATATAGTCAGGCGGGCCCTCTTCTCCGGCATGTGCCACAGTCTTCAGTCCGGCATCACGCGCCCTTTCGAATACCTCGCCAAAGAGGCGGGGCGGAAAATCACGTTCGGCAGAATCAAGTCCCACGCCATCGATGCGATCCAGCCAGGGCTCGGCCAGGCGCCAGGTTGACAAGGCATCGTCAGCCGACAAATGGCGGAGATAACACATGATGAGGCGGCTGCTGATATTCAGTTTAGTTTTCGCCTCTGACAATGCTCCGTGAATTCCGTCGATGACCACTTTGAATGGAATACCACGGCAGGTATGACTTTGGGGGTCGAAGAAGATCTCTGTGTGGACGATATTCTCTGCATTGCATTGCTTAAGATAGGCCCAGGTCAAGTCGAAAAAATCCTGTTCCGTTTGCAGAACCTCGGTTGCCTGATAATACAAATCGAGAAACGATTGCAGGTCCTTGAACGCGTACAGCGCTTTGAGTTCCTCTGTCGAGGTGAAGGGCAGGTCGATCCGATTGCGTCGCGCCATTTGCATGACCATCTCTGGCTCCAGGCTGCCTTCTATGTGCAGGTGCAGCTCGGCTTTCGGCAGGCGCCTTACGAGGTCAGTCAGTTCGGTCGAGTTGTTCATGGATGGCATGCTAGCAGACTGTGGCGAATGAATTGTGGGTGACGAGATCACCACGGTGCAGAAGGGAAAAACCCCGCACCTTTCGGTGCGGGGTCGGGCTCTGTATCGCTGCAGTTTCGGAGCACATGACCGCGCCAGTAAAGAGCGGGATGTACCGGCAGCTGCTGTCTAGGGCTCCAGCAAAAAGACACCGATCTTGTACGCCGAGAAGGTGTTGCTGGCGGCATCGTATTGGCCGCGGGCGAACATTGACCGTGCCCTTGAACCGGCGCCGAGTTCATTTGACACCGCCGTGACGAAGTCATCGAAATCAGCGTAAAGCTGCAGGCTGTCGGTCGTCTTGACGATGAACAATTTGCGTCCGGTCTCTCGTGGCGTAATCAAGGTGCTGGAATCGAGTTCAGCCAGATCGATCAGGACCGGACCGCTCTTGATGTGATGACGTTGGTCGATGTCCGGATTCTGGTTGTCGAGCAACATTCCTTCACCGTCGAGCGATAGGTATGGTGCCGCCGTACCGGCCGCGCCCCAGCCGACACCGAGCACGCTGCGTACCTGTGTAAAGTCGACCAGCGTCCGGCCTGCGAAGTCCGGTGGCGCGTTGCCAAAGGCATTGGGAAAACCGAAGACGACAACCGGCTTGCCACTGGCCTGGAACGGCATCATCAGGTTCCCGGTGGATACTTCGTAGTTATCCGGATCGGCGTCCGTATCGGCACTCATTCCGGTACCGCTGAAGTCGAAGACCTGGGCCCTGCGGCGGTCGATCGCATGCAGCTGTATATCGATCTGCCCGGGCATGACGGTATTTATTATGCCACTCAGGTGAGTCACGTTCATGCGCACGACTCCGGCTGTTGCATCCATGTGTAGGCCGGCATCGTCTCGGCGGGTTACATCGCCGCGGATGGTCACGTTCTGTCCGATCGAGATAGCTTCAATCGTCAATTGGCCGTCGAATGTGGTTTTGAATACCTTGGTATCCGGGCCAACGGTGACGGTAATATCATCCCGAAAAAATGCGCGTTCGTCGTTCAGGATGACGGTGCCGCCGCGAACGACGAGTTCATTGCCAGTCCGGGAGATAACACTGCCCTTGACGGCGTCGACGTCACTGCCGGGTACGCTGTCGCCGGCAAGTACAATGCTGGCCGTAAACTCTCGCTCGACAACATTCAATGTTCCCTGTGCCACAGTCAAGGTTCCACGCCCGGCAGCATTGAGGGCGCGCAGACCTTCAACGCCGATGAATGCATCGCCATTGACTTCAAACTCGGTCAGGTCGGTTACATGCACCTGTACACGGCCAAAATCACCGGCGCGATCGTGAAACGGGCGAATCGCGACCGTGTAAATCATCTCGGCTTCATTGGCCTCAATGAACAGGCCACGCACACGAATTTCCTTGCTGTCCACTGGATCAATTTCGGCAACGATGAAGGGTTCCGAGGTCGCAATGGCCGGCGTCGAAGTAATGTCGACGGAGTGTGATGCGGCAAGATCGAAATCGATGGTGAGCAAAGACGCCCGCCCACGTGTGATCAGCAAACGCTCACGATCCGGTAGCACGATCTTAAGCGTCGTCTGGGTAAGCGCCACACCGTCACTATCAACAACGATAGCTTCCTTGGCTGCGCCGTCCGCTTCGACAAAAACTTCTGCATCGCTGTAGTCCAGGGTTATCGTCCCGGCAACGTAGGTGCCGGGAGGTACTGTTGTGGCGGACACAAATTCCGTCAAATCAACATACTGTGAAAAGTCGATTCGGGTCGTGCCGGGCAATGTTTCGATAACCGAGCCGTCGGCTTTCTCCAGCAGCAACGAAACGACATCGACCGAATAACTCAGAAAGTCGCCGTCAGCATCCGTGATGCCGATCAACAATGTGCCGCATTCAGAAACAGTATCCGGATTGCCGGGATCGCAGCTGGTAGCGATCGGGTCAGGTGTTGCAGTTGCGGTCGTACCGCCACCGCCACCGCATCCGCCCAGCATCAGCAGCATGAGGGTCATGGAAATCCATATCAATTTGGCGCCTGTATACCCGGTAAGGCGATTATCGGAAAAAATCATGTTTGTCTCCCTGGTCGAAATAAATTGTTCGTTACGAGCTATAACGAGGCTCGGCGAAATCGGTTGACCTGAGGTCGATACCACCCGGAATTCATCCGCGTGGTAGCGGTCAGTACAGGAGGAAGGTACAAATAATACAGTCACTTACCTTGTATTCTTCCGGTAACCTGTCAATATGTGCAGGCAACACAGCAGCGAAAGTGAGAATGTCCTGTTACGCCACGAACAGCAAAGGCGAGTGACTTGATGCCGTCGATAAATACGGCGATCATGGCCCCATGAGTACACCGTCTTACGGGAAACCATCAAACCCCGTTCCGTTGCGTAAACGGCGGCCACGTGCCGGCGAGAGAAATCGCGGTTCTGTTGACGCCTTGCAAACCAAAATTGCGGTCAACATCCAGAATCTGGATCCCGATCGGTTTATTGAACAACTCAAAAGTAACGTTGCCGAATTGCCGGACGCAAGTGGTTGTGACGCGGCGTTTCTGGCGCTATTCAGTGCAGACGGTTCCATCTTCGAGACTGTATTGTCCTCCGGTTCCGTTTTCTGCAGCTGCAACCCGGATGCGCTCACCAACGAGTCACTCGCACACTGGCCCTGGCTCAGCAAACGCCTTGGACATTTGCGTTTGATTGAAATTGCGAATTCGGATGAAGGGCCAAATATCGCCGCCGATGAATATTCCCGGCTGGCCGATTTACACATGGGATCGTGCCTGATCATTGGCTTTGCGGTGCGCAACGAGATCGCAGGATTCCTCGCACTGGCGAATGAACGGCCGGTGGATTCCTGGGATGCCAACAATCATTTGCTGATGAAGTTGATCGGCTCGTCGCTGGCGTCGGGACTTGAGCGTCTGCGCGCGAGCGAACAACTGGCGGAGCTTGAAGAGCGCCGGGATCTGGTCAACCTTATCGCGCACGACGGTGTGTGGGATTTCGATGGCGAAACGAAGCGCATCAAATTGTCGCGTCGGTGGCGCGAGATGCTCGGTTACGATCTCGATCAGGAAGATGTGTTGCCGGACTGGTATCGACTCGTTCATCCGGACGACATGTCGCGGGTACAAGGGAAAATGCGAGATCACCTCGAGGGAAAAACACCATTCTTCGAAAGTGTTCATCGCATGAAGCATCAGAACGGGGGATGGCGCTGGATGACGAGCCGTGCGAAGGCACGTACGGATGATCGAGGGCGATTGTTGCGCCTGCTTGGCGTGGAAGTAGACATTACCGATCGCAAACTCTATGAAGAAGCGCTGTTCCGCGAAAAAGAGAGCGCCCAGATCACCTTACGCTCTATTGGTGACGGTGTTATCACCACCGATGCGGACTATAACGTTGAGTACATCAATCCGATTGCCGAGGAACTGACCGGCTGGAAAGTGGACGACGCCAGCGGGCGGCCGATTGATGAGATTTTCCGCGGTTTCCATGAAGAAACCTGTGAGCCACTCGAAAATCCGCTGGCCGTCTCCATTCGGCGTAATCGACCGATTAAGTCCGTGCGACCGACACTGCTGATTCGTCGTGATGGCAACGAGCTCTACATCGAAAACACGGCATCACCGATTCGTAACGGCAATGGTGATGTCACAGGCGGTGTGCTGGTGTTCCATGACGTCAGTGAGTCGCGGGAACTGAATCGCCGCTTGTCCTATCACGCGAGTCACGACATTCTGACCGGACTGGTCAATCGCCGCGAGTTCGAGAATCGGCTGGAGCGTGCGCTGAAGAGCGCGAGAGCAAGAGAAACTGCCTACGCCCTGTGCTATCTCGATATTGATCAGTTCAAGATCGTCAACGATTCCTGTGGACACAGCGCAGGCGATGCGTTGCTCGGCCAGCTTGGTGCGCTGCTCAAGTCGAAGATTCGCTGGCGCGATACGCTGGCGAGACTCGGTGGCGATGAGTTCGGGGTTTTGCTCGAGAGTTGCAGTTTGGAAGAGGCCATGCAGACCGCAGAGGTGTTGCGCGTTGCAGTCAGTGAATTCAAGTTTATGTGGGACGATCGCAGTTTCCGTCTCGGGGTGAGTATTGGCGTCGTACCCATTTCCGCTGACAACGAAGACGTTGCCGCGTTGCTCAGCGCGGCTGATAGTGCGTGTGCGGCCGCGAAAGAGGCGGGTAGAGACCGTATCCATAGTTTCCGCGAGAATGACATTGATCTGATGCGTCGCCGTCGCGAAATGCAATGGGCAGCGCGGATTAACAATGCGCTTGAAGAAGATCGTTTCGAGTTGTACCGACAAACCATTCTGCCCTTGCAAACCGAAGAGCCAGGCGTTCATTACGAAATTCTCTTGCGCATGCGGGATGAGTCGGGCGGCATTGTAGCCCCGGGTTTGTTTATCGAAGCCGCGGAGCGTTACAGCATCACTCCAAGCATTGATCGATGGGTAATCACCAATACGTTTCGCTGGCTGGTGTCTGAAGCCGATGAACGTGAACGCCTGGCATTGTGCTCCATTAACCTGTCCGGCCAGAGCCTGGGTGACGATAAATTCCTGCCCTTCGTCATCGATCAGTTCCAGATGAGTGGACTGGATGCGACCAAGATCTGTTTTGAAATTACCGAAACGGCAGCCATTGCCAGTTACTCGCAGGCGAATCGCTTTATCAATGCACTGAAGGAGCTGGGTTGTAAGTTCGCGCTGGACGACTTCGGTACTGGATTGTCATCATTCGGCTACCTCAAACATTTTCCTGTGGATTTCCTGAAGATTGACGGCAGTTTCGTCAAGGAAATTCTGCATGATCCGATTGATCGGGAGATGGTTCGTTCGATCAATGAAATCGGCCACCTGACCGGCAAGCGCACGATTGCGGAGTTTGCCGAAAACGAAGAAATTATAACGATGTTGAAAGGCATGGGTGTGGACTACGCTCAGGGCTATGGCGTTTCAGAACCAAAGCCTGTTGCCATCGGCATCACAGCACAGATCGAAAGCAGCGAATCGCCTTCATCCGAGGCTTAATGGCATCATTGAGCTACGCAGCGCATCGACAGGTCGATGGCGTCAATGTTCTTGGTGATAGCCCCCACTGAAATATAGTTCACGCCGGTTCCTGCAACTGCTGCGATTTCGTCCATTGTCAGCCCGCCCGAAGCCTCCAGTTCAGCCGCTGGATTGCCCACTTTCTGATTGATGGCGACAGCCTTTTCAAGCATTTCGATTTGGAAGTTATCAAGGAGAACTCGCTCGGCATTTTCTGCCAGGGCTGCTCGCAATTCTGCCAGCGATTCGACCTCAATCTCTATGGGCATGTCAGGATGCAGTTGCCTGGCTGCGATGATGGCGGCAGGAATTCCGCCGGCACTCGTGATGTGATTTTCTTTGATCAGAATTGCATCGAACAGACCGACCCGATGATTGCAACCACCACCACAAACAACCGCATATTTCTGTGCCAGGCGCAGTCCCGGCAGTGTCTTGCGCGTGTCGAGAATCCGGCAATTTGTGTCGCTCACAGCATGGACGTATTTCGCGGTTACTGTGGCCGTCGCTGACAGCGTTTGCAGGATATTCAATGCCGCGCGCTCGCCCGTCAGGATAGATCGAGCACGACCATGAAGGCGGCAGAGCGTAGAATTCGCGGCGACACTGTCGCCATCCGCTGCTGCCCAATCCAGGGCAATACCAGAATCCAGCTGCCGAAACACTTCGTCGACCCAGGGTTGACCCGCCAGCGTCATGGAATCTCGTGTTATCAGTGTTGCTTCGATCACCGCGCCGGCTGGAATGAGTTCGGCCGTCAGATCGCCACTGCCTACATCTTCCTGCAACGCGCGCGCGACCAGCGTGCGTATGTCCTGCCGTAATGTGTCGTCGATATGCATATCGTGCGGAGCCCAAAAGAAACCCGGCGCACGGCCGGGTTTCCTGTACCGGGTCGGTTTTCCGTCTACATCATGAAGCCGTGGTGCGATCCCACCATGCTCATTACCATCGGGATGGACATCAGGGTGTTGGAGCGCGAAGCTAAAAATGCAATGCGTTTGCCTTTTGCGATTTCGTCTGCGCTGGCTTCAACCATGCCAAGGATCTTCTTTTGGTTCGGCCATATCAGAATCCAGACATTGAACAACATGAACGTACCAAGCCAGGCGCCGATACCAATAGTCAGAGCCCGCTGGTTGACGACGTCGCCGCTCATGCCCAGCATGAAAACGTCCAGGAAGTCGTATGACGGGGTATGCATCAAATAGGCAGCACCGGTTATCCAGGTAAATGCCGCGCCCCAGCGAAACCACCATAATGCGCGGGGAGCGACGTATTTCGTAATTCCCGCGCCACCAGGTCCGCCGTCATCGCTGGCCGCTTCGCCTAATGCCGGGACCTGCACAAAATTGAAATAATAAAGAAGTCCGATCCAGGTGATACCCGAGAGTACGTGTAACCAGATCATGGACGCATCGGCCACTGAAACTACTACGTGATTACCCAGTGTTGCCAGTACGATTACAATCGACAGGACAATGCCCGCGATAATAGTACCGCCTACGGTATTTAATGGATTCATGTCTGGTGTCTCCCTGGTATTGGTTGTTTTCTTATAACAATTATTATTGCCCGGCGTGGTACCCCGAGGGACGACTGCTTCCTACCGGCAGTCGTGCGAGGGCCATTATAGAGTCTGATTGTGCCTTTTAGCCAGTCGCGTACAATATTGTCGAAATCTGGTCTGTTTGAGACACAAAGATGAAATTTCTTTCACTTTTGGTGGCAATCTGGGTGCTCGGCGGCTGTACCTCGATGCTTGTCGGTGCTTCAGGAGACTCGGCGGGCAGTGCTATTGGCTCGAACAATCGCAGTGCGTCTCAGACCTCGATGGACGATGAGATTTCAACGAAGATCCGCAGCCGGTTTGCGCTGGATGGAGACCTGAGCGGGATGGGTCTGCGGGTTGCTACTCGCCAGGGCATCGTCACCTTGCGTGGTACGGCAGGCAGTTTTGCAGAGCGTGATCGGGCGATTCGGCTGGCCAGGGATGTGAAACACGTGGTACGGGTTGACAGTCAAATCAATATCAACACAAAATGAGCGCTGGCTTGAATTGGCGGCCGTTGGCCTCAAATCAGTGGGTCGGTTAACTAAATTCAGAAGAGTGAGCAATCGTGGATATAAATGAAAGAATCAAGGACCAACTGGGCAGTCACTCTGTACTTTTGTACATGAAGGGAACGCCTGATTTCCCGCAATGCGGATTTTCCGGCCAAACCGTGGCCGCCCTGAACGCAATTGGCAAGCCCTATGCCACCGTCAATATTCTGGAAGACTCCGAGATTCGTGAGGGCATGAAAGTCTATTCAAACTGGCCGACATTCCCGCAACTCTACGTTAACGGCGAGTTGGTGGGTGGTTGCGATATTATTGTGGAGATGTACCACTCCGGTGAGTTGAAGAGTCTTGTTCAGGACGCGGGCGAGCAGGACACCGCGACAGAGACCTAGCTAGCCTGGCTCTTCCTTACTCAGGACTCATGTTTTTGCGGGGTCGACATTTCCTTTTCGTTGTCCCAGTCCTGGGGTCGTGCTGACTCGAAGACCGGTCGGAATCGATTGACGACGTCACAAAAAATATCGGCGGTAATCTCGGCGTCGTAGGCGGCCGAATGTGCCTGGCTCTCATCCCAGGCCATCCCTGCCGCCTTCACCGCGCGCGCCAGCACGGTTTGTCCATAGGCCACACCACACAATGTAGCCGTGTCAAAACAACTGAACGGGTGGAATGGATTACGTTTGATCTCCGTGCGTTTCATTGCTGCATTCAGGAAGCCAAGATCAAAGGCCGCGTTATGTCCGACCAAAATAGCCCGGGTACAGCCCTGCTCACGTACAGCGCGTCGAACCTCACGAAAAATGCGTTGTAGCGCATCCCGTTCATCAATCGCCGGACGCAACGGGTGGTTCGGATCAATTCCGTTAACCGCCAGAGAGGCCGGTTCCATGTTGGCACCCTCAAACGGCGTGACGTGGTAACGAAATGTTTCTCCGCGTACCAGCGAACCGTCCGCTTGCGGGTCGACCAGCACGGCGGCTATTTCCAAAAGTGCATCTGTTTGTGCGTTGAAGCCGCCGGTTTCGACGTCGACAACTACCGGCAGGAAACTTCGAAACCGATCCGCTATTGCAAAGTGATCACTCATCGCTATTTTACGCCCACTGGTCGTTGCCAGTTGTCATTGTCAAGAACGCCTTTATCCAGAATCAGATCCAGCGAAAAGCGAACGCCGAAGCCGGTAATTTCGGTCGGGATATGTGCCAGACCACCCTTGCGCTGGCAGGCACTCAAATCGACATGTACCCATGGAATGTCGGCATCGACAAACTCGTTGAGAAAGCTGGCAGCCAGAATATGATCGCCACCACCGTTGGCTGAACACTGCATCAGGTCGGCCGTGTCACTCTTGAGATCTTCAAGAAACTCTTTGCCGGTTGGAAATGGCCATACTCGCTCACCACTGTCGCGCCCGCTTGCCTTCAGGACGGGGTGCAGATCAGGATGATTGGTGAAAACGCCGCTGTACCGTGTCGTGATAGCGGTCATGCAGGCGCCAGTAAGGGTCGCATAGTCCAATAGGAAATCGGGTTTCTCCCGGCAGGCGAAAACCAGCGTGTCCGCCAGGGCCATCCGACCTTCCGCGTCAGTATGAATTGTCTGGATGGTCTTGCCATTTGCCGCGGTCACCACATCCTGCGATTTGTAGGCATCAGGTCCGGTGCGATTTTCGGTAATGGCGAGCCAGCAATCGATGGCAAAAGGCACCTCAAGCTCTGTCAATGCCTGCAACGTGCCGACGGCAACCGCGCTGCCACCCATGTCGATATGCATATCAAGCATGGAGGTGAATGGCTTCAAATTGGTGCCGCCGGTATCGAAGATGATGCCTTTGCCAACGAGGCTTAGAGTGGGCGACTTCGTTTTCTTGGATGGACGATAACGCAGGCAAACGATGGCAGCGCTGTCATCGGCGTTGCCTTGTGCAACCGCCAGGAAAGCGCCAGCCCCCATTTTCTTCAGCGCGGCAACACTGAATTTCCTGAATTGCCAGTTGTTGGTCCTGGCAAACTTACGCAGCAGGTTCACATACTCCGTGGCATCAAGTTTGTTTGGCGGCAGTGCCGTGAGCCCGCGCGCAAGGTTATTGCCGCGGGCTTCCGCCGTTACCCGACCCAAATCCATTCTCTGCTCCAGGCCGACCAATCGTATTGATTTTATTTTCTCCGGCGCCGGTTTCTCCCGGAATGTTGGCAATGCGTAGCCGGCGGCCAGTGCGGCCGAAAGCATGTCGTGGACTAGCTGCTGTTGTTCGCTAACATCGAAACCCAATACCCAGATACCGAGCGTGCCCGCTTTTTCGGATAGTGCGGCAGCAACCAGCTTGCGGGAGAAACCCAGCCGTTTGAATGGCTCGTCAGTGACGGCCACATGACCCGCATGTAGTGCAGTTTGTCGCTTGTTACTGAGTCGGCTTGAAATAGCCGGCACACTTCCTGGTTGCCGTCGTTTTGCAAGTGCTTTTAGTTTGTTGCCCTGCGGAATCTGGCGCCATACGGAGGCCGGGACCTTTTGCGGCAACACCAGCAACAGCTGATCAATTCCGTCAAAAATCGCTGCATCCGGTCGCCCGACGGATTGGGTGATTTTCAGATGGTTTCCGATGAATTCGTTCGCATCCAGACATGTCATTTCAGCACTAACCTTCGAGGCCCACATGGGCCATAATACGTATAATCAATGAGGCGCCATCGAGCGACTGGGGTCTGCGAGCTCGACGAGTGCGGTGATCCTAGCAGGACGCCTTATCTAATTCACGCCACAAAAAAACTGGCCAAGCCGCAAAGGTATTGTTGTAGACAATAATATGAGTGATTTCAGCCGATTTGACGACACGGATCCGACCGAAACCAGGGAGTGGCTAGAGTCTATTGACTCAGTACTGCAGCAACATGGGCCGGACAGGGCGCATTATCTGTTGAACCAGATGATCGATTTCGCACGCCGCTCAGGTGCCTACCTGCCTTACAGTCCCAATACCGCCTACCTGAATACCATTCCCGTTGGGCGGCAACCGGAGTACCCCGGCGATCGCGCTATCGAGAAACGAATTGAGGCTTATATTCGCTGGAACGCCATTGCGATGGTATTGCACGCGAATCGCGAGAGCACAGAGTTCGGTGGGCACATTTCCAGTTACGCCTCCTCAGCGACCCTGTACGAAGTAGGTTTCAATCATTTCTGGCGAGCGCCGACGGATGCGCACCTCGGCGATATGGTGTTCATGCAGGGACACTCCGCGCCAGGTATTTATTCCCGCGCCTTCCTTGAAGGGCGCCTGGACGAAGCCAAACTCGATCGCTTCCGCAAGGAAGTCGGTGGGGGAGGGTTGTCGTCATATCCGCATCCGTGGCTGATGCCGGACTTCTGGCAGTTCCCGACGGTCTCCATGGGACTGGGGCCGATGATGGCGATTTACCAGGCACGCTTCATGCGTTACATGGAACATCGTGAAATGGTCGCGAAGAGCGATCGAAAAATATGGTGTTACCTCGGCGATGGCGAGATGGATGAACCGGAGTCAATGGGTGCGATCACGATGCCCGTGCGGGAAGGTCTCGACAACCTGATCTTCGTCGTTAACTGCAATTTGCAACGCCTTGACGGTCCCGTGCGCGGCAATGGCAAGATTATTCAGGAGCTGGAAGCCGCCTTTGGCGGTGCCGGTTGGAATGTCATCAAAGTAGTATGGGGGTCGCGCTGGGATCCCTTGCTGGCGAGAGATAATCAGGGTCTGCTGCGACGTACCATGGAAGAGTGTGTCGACGGTGAATACCAGAACTTCAAATCGAAAGATGGCGCCTATGTGCGGGAGCATTTCTTCGGGCGGCATCCGGAGACGCTGGCGATGGTCGCGAATATGTCGGACGACGATGTGTGGCGGCTCAATCGTGGCGGCCACGATGCGCGCAAGGTATATGCAGCCTATGACGCCGCGGTCAAGCATGAAGGCCGGCCGACGATCATTCTGGCCAAGACCGTCAAGGGATTCGGCATGGGTGGGGCGGGTGAAGGGCAGAATATCGCGCACCAGCAAAAGAAAATGGATATCGATGCGCTAAAGGAATTCAGGGATCGGTTCAACATTCCCATTGCGGACAAGGACATCGCGGAAGTTCCCTATTTCAAGCCCGCTCCGGACAGTCCGGAGATGGAATATTTGCAGGAGCGTCGCCGTTCACTGGGCGGCTATTTGCCACAACGCCGTTCGAACCCCAAGCCTCTCACGGTGCCGCCGCTCGAAATGTTCAAGTCGCAACTGGAAGGTACGGGTGAGCGCGAAGCGTCAACGACGATGGCCTTTGTCCGTATCCTGACCGCACTGATGCGTGACAAGCAGATTGGCAAAAATATCGTGCCGATCGTGCCCGATGAAGCACGCACCTTTGGCATGGAGGGCATGTTCCGGCAAGTCGGCATCTACTCCTCCAAAGGGCAGCTCTACACGCCACAGGATGCGGAGCAACTGATGTTCTACCGCGAGGATAAGAAGGGACAAATCCTGGAAGAGGGTATCAATGAGGGCGGGGCATTTTGTTCGTGGCTGGCGGCGGGAACCTCGTACAGCAATCATGATACGCAAATGATCCCGTTCTACATTTATTATTCGATGTTCGGCTTTCAACGCATCGGCGATTTCATTTGGGCAGGCGGTGACCTGCAATCCCGAGGCTTTCTTATGGGAGGCACTGCCGGACGAACGACACTCGCTGGTGAGGGCTTGCAGCATCAGGACGGGCACAGCCTCGTTAATGCCTCGACCGTGCCAAATTGCGTGTCCTATGACCCGACTTATGCCTACGAACTGGCCGTCATTATTCAGGATGGTTTGCGTCGCATGATCGGCGAGCAGGAAAACATTTTCTACTACATCACCTGCATGAACGAGAACTATGTACAGCCACCGATGCCGGCCGGCGTTGAAGACGGCATATTGCGTGGCATGTATTTGCTGCAGGTGGGCGGGCAGGGACAAATTCGACCGCAACTGATGGGTTCCGGAACCATTCTCCGGGAGGTCCTCGGAGCGGCCGAACTTCTGATGGATGATTTTGGTCTGCCGTGCGACGTGTGGTCTGTGACCAGTTTCAACGAGCTGCGCCGTGATGCACTCGAGACCGAACGCTGGAATCAGCTGCATCCGCAGGAAACGCCCAGGAAAAGTTACGTTGAGTCCTGTCTCGCCGAGCGAACCGGGCCTTATATAGCCGCCACCGATTACATGAAAATCGTGCCGGATCAGATACAACGTTGGGTACCCGGTCAGTTTGTCTCACTGGGTACGGATGGCTATGGGCGCAGCGACGGCCGCGCCGCTTTGCGTGATCATTTCGAAGTGGACAAACGATACATTGCCGTAGCCGCCCTGAAGGCCCTGGCTGACGACGGCGTACTTGATCAACAAACCGTCGCCAATGCGATTGAAAAATACGGTATCGATCCGGCGAAACCGGATCCGGTGAAGCTGTGATTATGGGTCGGAGTAATTAAGTGGCGGACCAGATGGATATCGTAATCCCGGATCTCGGCGACTTCGAGGATGTAGAAGTCATCGAAGTGCTGGCGTCTGTCGGTGAGAAAGTCGCCAGAGAAGACGGTCTGATTACGCTGGAAACCGACAAGGCGTCGATTGATGTGCCAGCGCCGGTCGGGGGTGAAATTCTTGAACTTACCGTCAACGTAGGCGACCGGGTTTCCAGCGGCGATCGCATTGGCGCCATGTCGGTCGAGGTCGGTGACACGGTTCTGCTGACACCGGCGATTGAGGCGAAGATCTTGCAGGGTGAAACCACCGTGGTGGCACCCGATGATGCACTACCGCTGGCGGTGGCGAAAAAAGTGACCGTCGCTGTGCCGGATATTGGCGACTTCACCGACGTAGAGGTCATCGAGGTGCTCGTTTCCGTGGGTGACAAAGTCGATCTTGAAGATCCACTGCTGACACTGGAAACGGACAAGGCTGCCATGGATGTGCCGAGCACGACCAGCGGTACCGTGGAGTCTGTGCTGGTCGCAGTCGGCGACACCGTTTCGGAAGGATCGCCTTTGGTGGTTGTCGATGCCGTAGTTGCAGCGCAGGTGATGAGCGACCCGGCTGACAAAACGGTGGCGATTCGGACCGTGTCGGAAGTCGCCGCGAAAAAAGATAGTGTGGCCTCGCCAGCAGCACCGCCACCGACGTCGCAGACGAAGGGCCTGCCCGCCATAGACGAAGCGGGTTTCTCACGTGCACACGCGAGTCCCTCGGTGCGCAAGCTGGCGCGAGAGCTGGGTGTCGATCTGGTCCAGGTAAAGGGTTCAGGTGCAAAATCGCGCATTCTCCACGACGACGTAAAAGCCTTCGTCAAGAAAATTCTAAGTGGCGATATCACGACGCCTGGCGGCGGCTTGCCCAAAGTACCTTCTGTTGATTTTGCCAAGTTTGGCCCGATTGACCTGCAACCATTGACACGCATTCAGAAGATATCGGGGCCTCGCTTGCAGGCGAGCTGGATCAACCTGCCGCACGTCACGCAACATGATCTGGCGGACATTACTGAGCTCGAAGCACGACGCCAGCAGTTGAAGGGACCGGCCAAAGAGCGCGGCATTAGTCTGACACCGCTGGCCTTTATCCTGAAAGCCTGTGTGGCGGCGCTAAAAGAGTATCCAAAGGTGAACGCGTCCCTGACAGAAGACGGTAAATCACTGGCGTACAAAGAATACTGTCATCTTGGTTTCGCCGCTGAGACGGAAAACGGATTGATGGTGCCCGTCATTCGCGATGCGGACAAGAAAGACGTTTACGAGTTGGCCCAGGAACTGGCCGAACTCTCACGGGCGGCGCGCGAAGGCAAACTGAAAGCCGATCAGATGCAAGGGGCAAGTTTCACCATTTCGAGCCTCGGTGGCATCGGTGGAACGGCGTTCACGCCAATCGTCAACGCACCAGAGGTTGCCATACTGGGCGTATCGCGTTCTACCATGCAGCCGGTCTGGAGTGGGTCCGAGTTTGAACCGCGCCTGATGTTGCCGGTGTCTTTTTCCTACGATCATCGAGTGATCGATGGTGCCTATGCCGTTCGATTTACCACCTTCCTCGGTAAGACGTTGGCGGACGTCGATGGCCTGCTGCAGGCGATTCCCTAGTGAGCGACGAAACGCACGATGCAACCATCGTCATGGATGCGATTGAGCAAGAGGATATCTTGTCTGCGGCGGCCACGATTAAGCAAGAAGTGCTCAAGCCAGAGTCCAATACGGCACATAACGCAGAGCTGGTGGTCATAGGTTCCGGTCCGGGTGGCTATACGGCCGCATTTCGTGCCGCCGACCTCGGCCTGCAGGTCACATTGGTCGAGCGCTACCCGATCCTTGGGGGCGTTTGCCTGAATGTCGGCTGTATTCCCTCCAAAGCATTACTGCATGCTGCAAAAGTGATCGACGAAACGGCAGCGATGGCGGCGCATGGTGTGGTTTTCGGCAAACCTGACATCGATGTCGTGGCATTGGGGGATTGGAAGAATAGCGTGGTGTCGCGGCTGACCGGTGGCCTGAAGCAGCTGGCCAGGCAGCGTAAAGTCACGGTAATTCAAGGAACTGCAAAGTTCGAAAGCGCCAATCGCCTGCGGCTGGACAATGGCGACACGATTGATTTTCAGAAATGCATTATCGCGGCGGGTTCGCAGAGTGCACGTATTCCCGGTCTTCCGGACGATCCGCGCATCGTCAATTCAAGCGGTGCTCTTGAACTCGACCCATTGCCGAAAAGACTGCTTGTCGTCGGCGGTGGAATCATCGGTTTGGAGATGGCCTGTGTTTATAGCGCGCTCGGCGTCGAGGTCAGCGTCGTTGAGCTCATGGATTCGCTCATGCCAGGCACAGATCCGGACCTGGTGCGGCCGTTTCAAAAAATCATCAAGAAGCGCTATGACAGCATCATGCTCGGCACGAAAGTTACCGGCATGGAGGCCAAAGTTCCCGGAATTGAAGTCAGTTTTGAGGGCGCCAACGCGCCGATAGCGCAAGTGTACGATCGTGTGCTCATCGCTGTTGGCCGACGTGCCAACGGCGATCAGCTGGATGCCGACAAAGCGGGCGTAGCTGTTGGTGAACGCGGTGTTATCCAAGTGAACAAGCAGATGCAAACCAACATAGCGCATATTTTTGCCATCGGTGATCTGGTGCCAGGCCCCATGCTCGCTCACAAAGCATCGCATGAAGCGAAAGTCGCCGCAGAAGTGGCGGCCGGTGAGAAAAGCGCATTCGATGTTCGCACTATTCCCTCGGTTGCCTACACGGACCCGGAGATTGCCTGGGTCGGTCTTACGGAGACAGAAGCGAAGCGCGACGGTATAGCTTACGAGAAGGCCCAGTTCCCCTGGGCCGCGAGCGGTCGGGCATTATCGCTGGCACGCGACGAAGGCTTCACCAAGCTGTTGTTTGATAAAACCAGCGGACGCGTGCTCGGCGGTGGCATCGTCGGACCCGGAGCAGGAGACTTGATTGCAGAGGTCGGTCTGGCGGTGGAAATGGGGGCGGATGCAACCGATATCGGTATGACCATTCATCCACATCCGACGCTATCCGAAACTATCGCTTTTGCCGCCGAAGCGTTTGAGGGCACCCTGACGGATCTCTATATGCCGAAGAAGCGATAAACCAGAAGGAAACTGGCAAGTTGTTGATGGAGCCTTTGAAGTCCGTACATTGTGTGCCGAAAAAAACAGGGCCGCTTTTCGCGGCCCTGCTAAAATTACATACGGCGACTGAATAAGGCCCTTAGCCGCTGCTCCTGGAAAAACGCGCAGCAATTAAATGATCTACGCTGAGCTTGCCGGCGCCGGTAAAAAACAGTGCCAGCAGCATGATGAAATAGGTTGCAGCCCACTCGATTCCATTGTTTGAGACGACAAAATTTCCAGTCTCGGTCAACCACTCATAGTTGCCGTTGGCTTTCAGCAAATCTTTCGCCTTGTCCAATCGGTCGATCGCGCCCAGGGCACTCTCATTGGCGAAAGGACTCATCGGATCGGCGATGGCCTGCCAGCCATGTTTCCAATGTACGCTGAAAATGGCGACCAGCATGGTGACCATCAGCGGGATGGAGAACCAGCGTGTGCCGAGACCGATAAGCAGCGCGATAGCCCCGAGAACCTCTGAACCAACCGCCATCCATGCCAGTAGAGTCGGGAAGGGCAAGCCCAGTCCCCAGTCGGGGTTGCCGAACCAGGCGATTACATTATCCATGCCGTCAAGTTTGTTGGTTCCGGCCGTCCAGAAAACGGGTACCAGGTACAGCCTTAGTGCCAGCGGTCCGAGAAAGTCGACCGCTTTGGTCGAATTCATCCAGCCCTGCAAGCGAATGAGAAATTGCATCATTTTGTCTCCGTTTGAGTGAATTGTTGTTAGTAGAGGCAGCGTTCGTTCGAGCGGCGGCGTCTATGCTTCGATCCGCGTGCCGATAAGAATTTCCGCATCCCGCATTTCCCGCAGGACGGTCGCACCATGCTTGATCAGGGCCGCCGGGTCGGGATAAGCAATTTCCGCGGCCAGTGCCTCGAGGAGTTCACGTCCACTGCGGGTATCATTTTCACCGACGAGTTCGAGCAGTCGAGCGGTGACGGGGTTCAATTCCATAAAACCCAGTTCGTCGTCCGCGCGGCGGTAAATGACCATGAACGTGGGTTGGTCACCCGCCTCATCGGGTTGATAGGATTCCGAAATACGGTGTACCGGAAAACGATAGGTTAACGGCCACGCAAGCGTCGACTGCACCGGGATTCCTGCCAGCAGATCACCATCGCCGTCGAGCATTTGATCATCGTTCGACTCCTCCGAAACCGACAGCGCGAGTTCGACCCATTCATAGTGAGCCAACTCCAGCAGAAACGGGAAATCATCAGCACCGGGTTCGTATTCATTCTCCAGGAAAGCCAGAAACTCCTTTGGGATTTCAAGGAAATAAGGTGTTTCCGCCTGATGGGTGATCATGAATTGACGAATAAAGGATTGCCATTTCTCGTGACTGTGCAGTTTCGTCAGCACCGGGAACGTACTACTCAAAAGTTTTGACAGGTTATTGAAAAACAGCTCGCGGTAGATCGCCATGCGGCGATCTTCGATTTCGATTGGTGCCGGGTTGTTGTCCGGGTCGCGTATATGCGCGGCAAAAGCGTACTGCTTCTTTTGAAAATCGGGAGTCTCAGCCACCGACAGCCTCCGCGGCCCGATTCAGACCGGCGTCTTCCTGCATCGTCTTGATGCGCCGAACTTCGGCCAGCAGGTCCGCCATGGGTGGAAAATTGAAATCGCGTTCCAACAGTGTAGGGACCGGCCCAAATTGCGCGTAGGCCTCTCCCAGGAGGTTCCAGACAGGGTCGATGACGGCATCACCGTGGGTATCTATGCGCAGATCTTCCGCTTCGACATAATGGCCTGCCAGATGGAAATAACTGATTCGCTCTGCCGGCATGGAGAGCAGGAATTCTTTGGCGTCGTAGCGATGGTTGATGCTGTTGACGACAATATTGTTGATATCCAGTAACAGGTCGCAATCGGCTTCTTCAATGACCGCTTTAAGAAAATCAGCCTCGGTCATCGAGGTATCGGTGGGCGCGTAATAAGACACATTTTCGATCGCCATGCGCTGTTCCAGAATATCCTGGACGCGTTCGATGCGTGCCGCGACATATTTAACCGAATCTTCGGTAAAGGGGATTGGCATCAGATCATAAAGCTGGCCGTCGTCGCCACAGTAACTCAGATGTTCCGAATAGAAACCAATATCATGCTCGCGCATGAATGCTTTGATATCGCGGACCAGGGTCTCATTGAGAGGTGACGGTGCCCCGATGCTGAGCGACAAACCATGCACAAGAACCGGGTAGCGTTCAGTAAAAAAGCGGAATTTTTTGCCGAGCTTGCCACCTACATGGATCCAGTTCTCCGGCGCCACTTCCATGAAGTCGACTTCTGCGGGCGGATCTTCCATCAATTTGTCAATGAAGCCCCGTCGCAGACCTAGACCTGCACCAGAGACCGGGTAGTTTTTCGTTTCTGTGGCCATGGAATTCAATACATTAGCGGTGAATGGAATCCTCCTATTAGACCACGCACCGGGCCGGATTATTACAATGTCCGGGCAAGCGAAGCCTGTCAGGCTAACTGCCGGAGTCTCTCTACATACCTGGCCTCGTCAGGCATAGCGTTTGCGGCCTGGGCCTCCCAGAGCGTTTCGGCCAGCGCTTCCAGCATCTGGTGTTCAGCGGCATGCGGATCGCCGCGCTTGCGCGTCAGATCGCGATGAATGCCTGCTATCCCGGTGGGTCGGTCCGTGCTCACCTGTTCTCGAAGAGCCAGGTGTAAGCCCATGTGTAAAAAGGGGTTTGTCTGACCTTCTTCCAGCCCAAAAGACGCATCAAGATGACCTGACGTGATCACTGGGTGGTATTCCGGGTGTTCCTTGATCACACCGGCTATCTGCGCCTCCAATGGCGTCAATATCTCACTCGCGCAAGATTTTCGCCAGGCATCGGCATACATCTGCCGCAGTTCGCTGCGGTCGCCGCCGAACATCATGCGCCATTCTTCGCGATGGTCTTGGGGCGATACTCGCACAAGTCGGCTATTTCACATCTCCAGCACTCGGGTTTGCGGGCCTTGCACACATAACGTCCGTGCAAAATCAGCCAATGATGCGCATCCTGCATGAACTCTTCCGGAGTCATCCTGGTCAGCCGCTTCTCTACCTCGAGCGGCGTCTTGCCAGGTGCCAGGCGGGTACGGTTCGCCACCCTGAATATGTGCGTATCTACCGCGATGGTCGGCTGACCGAAGGCCGTATTCAGAACGACGTTGGCGGTCTTGCGCCCAACACCCGGTAACGCTTCAAGTTCAGCGCGTGTCTGCGGAACTTCTCCACCGTGTCTATCGAGCAACAGGCGGCAGGTCTTGATGATATTTTCGGCCTTGGTATTGAACAGTCCAATCGTCCTGATATAACGCTTTAGCCCGGCGACACCGAGATCGAGGATCGCCTGCGGCGTATTGGCGACAGGATAGAGTTTCTCCGTGGCCTTGTTGACGCCCACGTCCGTCGCCTGGGCTGACAATATGACCGAAATCAGAAGTTCGAACGAACTGCTATATCCCAGTTCCGTGGTTGGGTTGGGGTCGCCTGCCCGAAGACGCGAGTATATTTCCTGACGCTTGTTCTTGTTCACGCTGGTATCAAACTAGCTGGCGCGAATGCGGTGATCGCGCTGGCCTGATTTTTTGCGTCGCTGGTCGAGGTAATTCTTGCCGGCAACGGCAAGTGCGAGGCTGAAAAAGGCGCCAGGCGGCAGGATTGCCAGCAGAAAACCGCCATCTGTTATGACCAGGCCAGTGAGCGGGTCGCCACCGAAAAACATGTCGAGATTCGCCAGAATTGTGCCTCGCCCAATGAGTTCGCGAAACGCTCCTATGGTACAAAGCAACGCGGCAAATCCGGCGCCCATCGCCAGTCCATCGAGCATGCTGGCGCCGACCGAATTACGTGACGCGAAAATCTCGGCGCGCGCGACGATAGCGCAATTGGTGACGATTAACGGAATGAATATCCCGAGCGTTCGATCGAGCCCGGGCAGGTAGGCCTTAAATATTAATTCGATACAGGTTACGAGGCTGGCGATGATAAGGACGTACATGGGTATGCGGATTTCGCTTCGAATCCATTTTCGTGTCGCGGAAACAAGGATGTTGGAGCAGGTCACGACAAACAAAGTGGCGAGCCCCAACCCCAGTCCGTTGACGAATGTCGTTGTAACGGCCAGTAACGGACACAATCCCAGTAACTGCACCAGCCCGGGGTTGTCGTCCCAGAGGCCGTTGCGAAGCTTGCGCAGGATGATGTTGTCGGTGGTCATTCCACGCCTTCGTCGGGTGCAGGATCAATCGCAAGAACGCTGTCGCGATTTTCTTCAAAGTATAGCAAGGTCGTTTTGACGGCATTAATGACGGCACGTGGCGTGATCGATGCGCCTGTCAGTTGGTCAAAGACACCGCCATCACGTTTGATTGACCACGAATCCCGGGGCGGCGAGGCCAGTGACGTTTTATCCAGTTGTGTTAGCCAGTCGGACTTTGACGACTCAATCAGGTCACCGAGTCCCGGTGTTTCGCGGTGCTCAAGGATGCGTACGCTGGTTATATTCATTGTGACATCAATGCCGATCAGCAACTTGATCGGTCCGGAAAAACCATCCTCAGCCGTGACCGCGAACAAGGCTGCGACTGGTTTGTTGTCCGAGTAAACCCGGTAAACAGTGGCAGGTCCCTTGCCGGGTAGATCATGTGGCGGCGGTATCACCAGCGTCGATTCCGAGAGATTGTTGGTATACGGGATGCCGGCCAGTAGCGGCGCCAGGCTCTGTTCGAGATAGGCTTGCTCGTTCGCCACAATTCGCGGTGCTGTTATGTGATAGGTGAAGGCGACCAATGCAGTACAAATGGCCGCAAGGACGGCGAGAATAGCGCCGCTAGCCCAGATCGAAGTGCCGGTGTTGGTGGTGTCGTCTGCCATCAATGCCGCCTCTTGCGCTTCTTCGGGTGCCCCACGATATGCGGTATCGTCAGATAGTCGATCGCCGGTACGGCCAAATTCATTAACAGAATGGCAAACGCGACACCGTCTGCGTAGCTGCCCCAACGACGAATAGCATAGATCAGGAAGCCAACACCGAGACCATAGATCAAACGTCCCTTGTTGCTCGTTGCGGCAGAGACCGGATCGGTCGCGATGAAAAACGCGCACAGCATCGTGCCGCCACTGAACAGGTAAAACCCCGGGCTCGCGTGCACGCCGCCTTCGAGGAAATACGCGATGCCCGAGGGCACCAGCAGGCCGGCCAGAACGCCGACGGGAATCTGCCAGCGAATGATTTTGCGCAGCAGCAGCCAGGCACCGCCAACGGCTGTGAAATTGCCGATCCATTCCCAGCCGCGACCGCCAAAATCACCCATCAGCGGGTTTGCACGAATTTCTTCAAACGTACGCAAGTCGCGCAAACCGGATTTGACCGTGTCGAGCGGTGTCGCCCGGCTAATGGCATCGAAACTCAGGTAGTCCGGAAACGTACCCGTCAACGTGTAACGTGCGGTCTCAAAAAGTGTCAGGTAGTGATAATCGATATCTCCAATGTCCGGCGCCGCCCATAGATTGAGATGCAGCGGGAAAGCAATCATTGCGACCACATACCCCGCCATTGCCGGGTTGAAAATATTGAAGCCGAGTCCACCATAGAGGTGTTTCGCGACGACCACTCCGAACAAGGCTGCGGTCGCGGTGACCCACCATGGCGTCAGTGCCGGTAAGGCAAATGCGATTAAGGCAGCCGTGACAAGGGCGCTGAAGTCGGCGAGACCTGCTTCGACGGAGCGGCCTCTGGCACGTAGCATTGCCGCCTCACCCGCCACGCAAAATATTGCCGCGACGATAAAATTCAGAATCAGGCCCGGGCCAAAATACCAGACATAAGCGATGGCAGCCGGGATCAGCGCAAACAGAACCTGTTGCATGATGGCCGGTACATCGGTAGCCGGTGTCACAAACGGTGCATCACGTCGCTCAAAGTCCATCGTCTACCTGTCCTCGTCCCGATCGCTCGCTGGCTTCTTGCTGGCACGAGCAATAATGGCTTTGATGGCTTCCGGGCCAACCTCGCGGGCCATTTTCTTTTGCGCCGCCAGTTCTTCGTCACGTTGTTCGGTTTCCAGAAGAACCCGCAGGTTTCGTGTCTCATAACGTTGCCGCGCTCTTTGCGCGCGCGCTTTTTCATCGGCGAGTTCGCGCATCCGGGCTTTGGCCATACGGAAATCCGCCGTCAATGAAATGTGGCTCGGGCAAACCAGGTCACAGCAACCGCATTCGATGCAGTCGATCAGGCCGAACTGGCGTAGCCGGGTTTCATTGTCGGCGCAGGAAAACCAGTAGAGTTGTTGTGGGAGCAGCTGGATGGGGCAAACCTCGGCGCACTCACCGCAGCGGATGCAGGGTTTGGCGTTGTCGGCTACCACGTCATCCACCAGAACCAGTACACAGTTAGTCGCTTTCACCAGGGGCACACGATCCGTAGATACGGATTTGCCGGTCATCGGGCCACCAATCACCATTTGATTCGCCTGACCTGCGTAGCCGCCGGCCAGCCCGATGACATCGGCGATCGTTGTACCTATTCGAGCCAGCACATTGACGGGCTTTTCGACACCGTCGCCGGTAATGGTGGTAACGCGCGAAATCAGCGGTTCACCGTGCGTGATCCAGCGATTGATGGCGGCGGCAGTGCCAACGTTCTGCACCACACAACCGACGTCGGTTGGCAGCCCGCCCGTTGGTACCTCCTTGTTGGTGACCAGTTGTACGAGTTGATCCTCGCCGCCGGACGGATAAATGGTGGGAACCTGTTTCAGGACAATGCGCTCGTCTTCCATTCGACCCAGTGCTTCACCGAGCGCGATCACGGCCTCTGGCTTGTCGCTTTCGACGGCAACGTGGCAATGCGACAAGCTGAGCGCATGCATCAGGATCTGCGCGCCGCGCAGGACGTCATCGGCATATTCACGCATCAACATGTCGTCACAGCTGATATAAGGTTCGCATTCGACGCCGTTCAAGATCAGATATTCGAGTGGTGCG
>CAYUOY010000002.1:0-63505 GCA_964446495.1 uncultured Woeseiaceae bacterium
AGCTCGCTGACTGCCTCACTGGCGTGACGCCGAAGTGCATCGAAAACGACTTGCGGCAACTCTTTCAATTCGACCGTGGGATCCTTCCGTAACTGATCGAGGGCCATGGCATTGCCCCACATATATTCGGAAAGAATATCGAGGTTGATGGCCTGGCAGGTGGTACGAACAATTTCCTGCAAGTCTTGCGGCAATTCGTTCCAGGCATCCTGATTGACGATGCACTCAATGTTCGGGCCGGGTTCGTGAAACCCCGGGTAGTAATAATAGCGGGCGGCTTTATGCAGACCGAGCGCGATGTCGTTGTACGGCCCCACCCATTCGGCCGCATCGATGGCGCCGGTTTGCAGCGAAGAGAATATTTCCGCCGCCGGAATAGTGACCTGCGTTGCGCCTGCACGCTGCATGACCTCTCCGCCCATGCCGGGAATACGCATTTTCAGTCCGGCGAGATCGGCCACTGTATTGATTTCGCGGTTGAACCAACCAAGCATCTGCACGCCGGTATTACCGGCCGGAAACGGTACCAGACCGAACGGTGCATACAATTCCTGCCATAGTTCCAGGCCGCCGCCGTAATACAGCCAGGCATTGATTTCATTCGCATTGAGACCGAATGGCGCGGCGGTAAAATATTGCGCCGCCGGCACTTTCCCGCGGTGGTAATACGCGGAGTCATGTCCAATCTGTGCGGTCCCGCTGCGCACGGCATCAAACACCTCCAGCGCCGGCACCAGTTCGCCGCCGGCAAACACCTTGATCCTGAGGCGCCCGCCGCTGGCGCTGCCGATTCGTGCGGCCAGATTGTCAGCGCCGACCCCGAGACCTGGCAACCCGGGTGGCCAGGCGGTAACCATATTCCATTCGATGGTTTCGGTTGTCACCCGTGGCGTCGACACCTCCTCGCCGCTGTCCGCAGAGCAAGCACTGACACCCGCCGCCAGAGCTAGTCCGCTTACGAAATCACGCCGCTTCATCGCATCCCTCTTCTTCGAATTCATTCCTTGCGACCAGTGTAGCTATTTTTGCGGCTCGCTGTACAAGGTGTCTCGCTGTGCTCAGGTCAGACCCCTTTCTTCCTGGTCAACGTTAGCTGGCGTCTGCGAGACCTGGCGCTTTGCGTTTCAGCTCCCAGTAAACAAATGCATAGATGAGCGACGTGCCGATGGCGGCGGTTGCGCAAAGATTCATCACGGCGTCATAGCCAAATCCGAGCCCGATCATGTAGCCCGCCAGCGACGGGCCAAGCATCTGACCCAGGCCTTGCGCTGCCGGTACGAGTGCGATGAAACGGCCGCTGTGATCGATATTTGAAAGGGTGCCGAGCTGGAAGATATCGACACCGTTCCAGAGCAGCTGGTAGATCATGAGTACAGCGACGAATGTAAACGCGACGGTATTCATCCCCAACCAGACGAGTACCACAGCGATCAGGACGGGCGCAGCGAGCAACGGTTTTGACTGGCCTTGTTTTCGACTGATCTTGTAAGCAACGAAGCAACCGATGGCACTGAGCAATGTTGTGATCGAGAGCGCTGCCGCAACGAAGTTATCATCAAAACCGGCGGTCACACCCATGCGTTCGATGTATGCCCAGAATGCGCCAATCATGATGTAAAAGCTGGCGATGGCGGCAAGACAGAGTGTTCCGAGCAAGGCGAGGTTGTATGAATGTGACGGCGCGTGAGTTTCCTCGACGGTGTGGCCGGCGGCAACGGCATATTCGGCTTCACTCTTGCTGTGCGCGTGTTCGTCAGCAAACTTGCCGCGCGGCAGGTAAGGCCACGCCATCAGGCAGATCAGATTAACAATAATGAATGTCACGAAGATGCCGCTGACACCCCAATGATCGCTGATGATTTCGAGTGAATACAGTTCGAGGAAGTTGACCGCAACAAACGCAAAAATCAGAAACGAGAAATTGCGTGCTGTTTCTGTTGTTGCTGCGAGATTTGCCAGCGCGATGCTGTAACAGAATCCCGCCCCAATTCCAGCGACGATACGAATTCCCATCATTGGCTAGAAATCGTAGGTATAGATCGTGAAAATATCAGCGACAATCGCAACAACGATTCCGATCGTGACCCAAAAGCGGCGATCCATCTTTGAAATAAACAAGGAGACAATAATGGATGAGACAAACATGCCGCCCATATCCGCCGAGGCGAGATAGCCAACCTGCTCTTCAGTGAAACCACGAAAATCGACCAGCGCGCCGACCAGTATGGGAAGTCCCATAAATACGGCCCAACCGACGACGGCGACGGCAATGCTGGCGACGACCGCCGAACGTTTATCGAACATCGGCGTATCCTCAGTAAGAATGCCAGTTCATGGTCAAGGGTGGACGGATTGACTGGACACCCGCCCTGAGTTGCTCGATCTGAAAAAGGCCGAATCCCTCGGTGTTACTCACGTTGCCCTCCACAAGCCGGTGGGCGTGAGCGTGAAAGCGATGGCCGGCGATCGATGGCTGTATAACAAACTGCGTCACTTCCCGCAAATACAAAGCCAAAATCGGTGGAATCTTGCGGCGCATCATGCCGTTACCAAGGCGACATTGCGGCGTTCTGGACAGGTACTAACCAGGAAACTACCGTTTTCGCATCGCTCAAATGTTCAATGGCTTGCCGCTATCGAAAATGATGCTACATCCCTGTACCGAACGCAGCTTGTTGAGAGACAGAGGCTTTCAACAAGCGGGTCACAGCAGAAAAACCCCGGCCTTGCGGCCGGGGCCATTCCTTCCCTGGCCAGACGGTGTGCCGACAGGCCACTTTCGCCCTCCCTGGCGAAAAACGACGGCAGCAAACGCTCCTGCGAGAGGTCCGTTGCCGCGCCCCGTCCAGTTCTGAAAGACTGCCACGAATTTCTCCGCGACGAAGCTGTTGTTATTGCCGGATGGATGAATAAACTCTGTCTGGTGATCGGACTTATCCAAAGAGTATCGGAGGCGGGCGTCTCTGTCGGGGGCAAGACCATTGCGTCCATCGGCCGTGGTTTGCTGGTTCTGGTGGCCGTCGAACCGGAGGACAAGGAGCCCGATAGCGCACGCCTTGCCGAACGCATTGCGACCTATCGGGTGTTTCCGGATGCCGCGGAGCGCATGAATCGGAGCCTCCTTGATGAGGGTTACGAGCTCCTTTTGGTGCCACAGTTCACCCTGGCAGCCAATACGCGCAAGGGCACTCGGGCCAGTTTCACGCGCGCGGCACCGCCTGACATGGCGCGGCGCTATTTTGACCTCCTGCTGGCCGAATGCCGAACGCGGATCCCAGCGACGCAATGTGGGGAATTCGGCGCCGATATGCAGGTCAATCTAATTAACGACGGTCCGGTGACTTTCTGGCTGCAAACCACCTGACTCCAGCCGGGCCGGTTTTCATCTAATTTTGCGGTATTATGGCCGGCCCGCTCGTTCGAGGGGCGTTTTACATCGTGTGACGCCCATACGGTTTTGTTACCCGAGCAGGCGTATCATGATCCTGGTCCGCTGCGGCACCGAAACCACACGGCCGCGGCGGGTCGGTTCGACGATTATTTTTTATTTTGCAGGGGCTAGGCCCCAGGAGTTTAAGGGATGTTATCCAACATCGGTCCGGTACAGCTGCTGATCGTTCTTGTCATTGTTCTTGCTATTTTCGGCACCAAGCGTTTGCGTACGCTGGGTTCGGATCTGGGCAGCGCCGTGAAAGGTTTTCGCGGCGCGATGAATGAAGCCGACAAGGAGACGACCGAGCAACTCGACGATCAGTCACAAGATGCCAATTTTGAAAATACGCCGGTAGACGAGCACAAAAAGGAAAACCACGGCTGAATCGGTAATCCGCGATGTCCGGCATTGGCTTTTGGGAGCTGATCATTCTGGCGCTGCTCGGTCTCATCGTATTGGGACCGGAGCGACTGCCGCGCGTGGCCAGCCAAATCGGCGGCTGGCTCGGTCAGGCGCGCCGCATGACCCGCGTGATGCGGCGGCAACTTGAGGATGAGTTGAATTTCGAAAAGGATTTCAGCAACAAGAAAGACAACAAGCCCCCGGTAAGCAAGACCTCTGCCGACAAACCTGCGCCCGACGTCTCAGCGCCGGCTTATGTGCAGGATGCTCCCGCTGCAGCAGACGAACACGATGATCACTACTCGCCCGCACACGATGCAGAAAGCGTGGGCCTGGGTGTCAACGACGAACCGCTCGACGACCACGCGGAAGCGGACGCCGTCGAGCTTGCCGCGACGACCTCAACCGCCGCTGACGATGCGGACACGCCCGACCCCCGTAGCGACGGCGATAGCAATCCGGATAGTGACCCCGACCCCGATAACGATAACGATAACGATCCCGATAGCGATAAGACCCCGGCCGCGTGACTGAGCAGAACGAAACCGAAACCAAGGAAGAGCAGCTCGACGAGGGCACGTTGCTTTCACACCTGGTCGAGTTGCGGACGCGGCTCCTGCGGCTCTCTGCAGCGATTGTTCTTGTCTTCGTTGCCCTGCTGCCTTTTTCCGGGCAAATTTTTTCCGTGGTTGCCGAGCCGATCCTGCAAGTGTTGCCGGGCAACAAAATGATCGCCACCGAAGTGGCATCGCCGCTACTCACGCCATTCAAGCTGACCTTTTTTATCGCACTCTTTATCGCCATGCCTATCGTTCTGTACCAGGTATGGGCCTTTGTGGCGCCCGGCCTGTACAAGAAGGAACAGCGCTTCGCCATTCCATTGCTGGCCTCCAGCATTGTGCTTTTTTATCTCGGCATCGCGTTCGCGTATTTCGTGGTCTTCCCGTTGATGTTCGGATTTTTCACCGCGGTCGCCCCGATAGGTGTCGAGGTGCAAACCGATATCAGTCGCTTCCTCGATTTTATAACGACCATTGTGTTTGCCTTCGGCCTCGCCTTCGAGGTTCCGGTCGCAACGGTGCTCGTCGTATGGACCGGGTTCACCACACCGGAGAAACTGGGCAAGGCTCGGCCATATGTGTTTTTAGGTGCGTTCGTGCTGGGCATGTTCCTTACCCCACCCGACGTGATCAGCCAGACGCTGCTCGCAGTGCCGGTTTACCTGTTGTACGAACTCGGCATCATTATGGCAAGGGTGTTCAATAGCAGCGAGAAGGAAGAAGAAGAGGCCGGGTAGGGTCGTTCCGGCTGACTGGTTTTACCCCGGCTGATCCCGCTTCTGCAGGAAATCAGGCCCCTTCGTATTGATCGTGCGGCAAGTCGATCTCCGGCAGAAACACCGTACAAAATGCCCCAACGGCGAAACCGGATGCGTACACCATCTTGTTGGGATGCTTGGCCCGCTAGGCGCTAGTGCCCCGAAAAGGTAGTATTGGCCGCCTAAGAACAACACGCTCTCCGACGCATCAATCACACCGAAGCGAGATTCCTATGACAGATACCGTTGCCGAAAGTGGCGTCAGCTCCGATCACCTGATCCTTGGTCACCCACGCGGTCTGGTGACACTCTTTTTCACTGAAATGTGGGAACGCCTGAGCTACTACGGTATGCGCGCGCTGCTGGTTCTTTTCATGACCGACCAGGTCGTCAATGGCGGCATGGATCTGAGTGACACTTCGGCAACGGCCATTTATGGCATCTACACGGCGCTCGTCTACCTGGTGGCGCTTCCAGGGGGCTGGATTGCCGATCGTCTGCTCGGCGCGCAGCGCGCCGTGTTCTTCGGCGGCATCATCATCATGGCGGGACATTTCATCCTCGCCATTCCTTCGGTGCACGCGTTTTTCATTGGTTTGTTGCTGGTCATCCTCGGCACAGGACTTTTGAAACCCAACGTCAGCGCAATTGTCGGCGAGCTTTATCCGGAGGGTGACGCCCGCAGAGACGGCGGTTTCACAATCTTCTATATGGGTATCAATATCGGCGCGATGCTCGGGCCGTTGATCTGTGGCTCCCTCGGTCAAAGCCCGAATTACGGCTGGCATTATGGGTTCGCCGCCGCTGGCGTCGGAATGCTGGTCGGCCTCATTCAATTCTGGCGCACCAAACGGTACCTCGGATCGGCCGGTGCCGAACCTGCGTCTTGCGGAGACCCGGTCGCCGATGCCGCTGCCCGGCGGCAGGGGTGGCGGGTGGTTGTGGTCACCATGATTGCGCTGGCGGTGATCGTCGTTATGGGTCTCAGCGGCGCTTTCACGTTTGATCCGGTCGAGATCTCCCGTATGTCGACGTACGTCATCATCAGCATTGCGGTCGGATTCTTTGCCTATGTTTTCATGTTCGGCAAACTTGATACGGACGAGAAAAAGCGTGTCGTTGTGATCATCGCTCTGTTCTTCGGCGCGGCCATGTTCTGGTCCGGCTTCGAGCAGGCCGGCAGTTCCCTGAATCTGTTTGCCGACCGCTATACCCAGCTCGACCTGGGCGGATTCCGGTTGTATTCGACCTGGTTCCAGTCGGTCAACTCTGTCTTCATCATTATGTTCGCGCCGGTTTTTGCCTATATGTGGGTGTGGCTCGCGAAGCGCAATCTCAATCCGTCCACGCCCGCCAAATTCGGCCTGGGCCTGATCCTGCTGGGTGTCGGTTTTCTGGTGATGATGTTTGCCTCGAAAATCGTTGCCGGGGGTGACAAGGCGATGCCGACCTGGCTGATCACTACCTATTTATTTCACACCTTCGGTGAACTAGCGCTGTCACCGGTCGGTCTTTCGGCCACCACCAAACTCGCGCCGAAACGCTTTGTCGGGCAAATGATGGGGATCTGGTTTGTCGCCACGTCTCTGGGCAACCTGATCGCCGGCCAGATTGCGGGCGATTTCGACGCCAATAACCTGGCGGGCTTTCCGGACCAGTACTGGGGCATATTCCTGACCTCCGCCGGTAGTGGCATCCTTTTGTTGCTGTTTTCCAAACCATTGAAGAAAATGATGGGTGGTGTTGACTAGCCGTCTGTTGCCAACCCATACAGGGAATTTTCAGCACGGCCATTCGAAGAACGCGGTTTTTGAATGCCTGGCTTTTCCTGTGGCTTGCCGTCATCGAAAATGACGGTGCGTCCCTGAATCGTGCACGGCCCGTCAGGAAGCGCTGGTTTTGACGGGCTGCCGGACGCGCGACTGTACTTGCAAAAACTGGGAAATCACTGTGAAAAACTTCTGTGTTCTGCTTCTTTTAGGTCTTAATCTTGGCGCCTGTGACATCACGGTCACAGCCGACATGGGTGACGATGCCGCAACAGAGTCGCCCGATGCGTTCGTTGCTCGAATTAATGAAGAACTACGCGAACTCGGCAATGAGGTTGCTGCCGCTAACTGGGTACGGCAAACCTACATCACCAGGGACACCGCCGTCATCGCAGCCGCCGCCGCTGAGAAATATGCCGCCTGGCATAGTCGTTCGGTTGCCGATTCGCGCCGGTTCGACGGCCAGGAAATGTCTGCACAAACCGCTCGTGCGTTAAAGCTGCTTAAACTTGGGACGCAGGAACCGGCACCGGACGACGACGCCAAACGCAAAGAACTCGCCACCATAACCACCGACCTGACCGGCCTGTACGGGGCGGGCAAGTATTGCCCGGATGACGGTCGAGATTGCATGACGCTGACGGAGCTGGAAGTCATCATGGCCGAGAGTCGTGACTTCGACGTGTTGCTGGACGCATGGACCGGCTGGCGAACGGTGTCCGCACCAATGCGGGACAAATACCGACGCTTTTCGGAACTTGCTAACGAAGGGGCCAACGAACTTGGTTATCAGGACCTTGGCGACTTATGGCGTGACGGTTACGACATGACGCCAGCAGAATTCGAGCAGGAAACCGCCCGGTTGTGGGAACAGGTCAGGCCGCTTTACAACGAGTTGCACTGCCATGTGCGAGCAACGCTGGCCGAGCACTACGGCGAGGACAAGGTCCCGTTGAACCAGCCGATTCCGGCTCACCTGCTCGGCAATATGTGGTCACAGAGCTGGGACGAACTCTATGATTTACTGGAACCCTACCCCGGCACGTCCGATCTCGATGTTGATGCGGGACTTGAGCGGCAGGATTACTCGCCGGTCGATATGGTTCGATCCGCGGAGAGTTTTTATGTTTCCCTGGGCCTGCCGAAGCTGCCTGACACTTTTTGGGAGCGGTCCCTGTTCAGCCAACCTGCCGATCGCGATGTCGTGTGTCACCCGAGCGCCTGGTCTCTCGATTGGGACAAAGACCTGCGCATCAAGATGTGCATTGAGCAGACCTATGAAGACCTGCGAGTGATTTATCATGAGCTGGGTCACAATTACTATTACCTCGCGTTTAATGACCAGCCGCCCCTGTTCCAGGGCGGCGCACACAGCGGTTTTCACGAAGCCGTTGGCGATACCATTACCTTGTCGATGACGCCAGGGTACTTGCAAGAGGTTGGATTAATCGATGCCGCCAGTGACGGTTTCGAGGCAACGATCAATCGTCAAATGCAACAGGCGCTCGCCAAGATCGCTTTTTTGCCCTTTGGCAAATTGATCGACGAATGGCGTTGGGGGGTGTTCTCCGGAAAGATTGCACCCGAAAATTACAACGCGGCGTGGTGGGAGCTTCGTACCCGCTACCAGGGAATCGCGGCGCCCGTTGCGCGGTCCGAAGCTGACTTCGATCCCGGCGCTAAATATCACGTACCCGCCAATACCTCCTATACCCGTTATTTTCTAGCGCATATTCTGCAGTTTCAGTTTCAGCGCGCACTCTGTGATGCGGCCGGACATGACGGGCCGTTAAATGAGTGCTCGATTTACGGCAGCAAGATCGCGGGTGAGCGCCTCTATGCCATGCTCAGCGCTGGCGCCAGTGAGCCATGGCAGAACACGCTGGAAAAACTGACCGGGACGCGTGAAATGGATGCCACGGCCATCATTGATTATTTTCAGCCGTTGATGAGCTGGCTGCAGGAACAAAATGCCGATCGCCAGTGCGGCTGGTAATTACTGCCCGAAACAGACACCTGCGTAGGCAAGTGTAATGCCCGCGTTTTCCATGTGGCAGTTGTTATCATAGGTGTTGCCGTCCAGACCGCATACGGGTCGGTAATCCGTTGGACAATTTTGCCCCTGTGACTGGCACAGACCAGCGTGCTGAATTTTCGCTCCGGCCCGCTCTGCCTGGCAGGCATTCCCGTAGGTCATCTCATCGGCGCCACACACCGGTATGAAAAGCTGCGGGCACGCCCGGGTATTACAGGCACCTTCCTTCGCGCTGGCGATGCCCGCCGCTTCGGCGGCACAGGCGTTGGTGTAAGTCTTCCCGTCCGACCCGCACACCGGCACGTAAATATTCGGGCAGGCGTCGACAGAACATGCACCTCTGCGCTGTACCGGTACGCGCTCCAGCCCGGCCTCACAACGATTTCTGTAGGTGCGGGCATTCATCCCGCAAACTGGCTCGTAGTTTGTCGGACAACCGTCGTCGCCCATGCACGCTTCCAGGCTGACTATACCGATGCCGGCCCTGGTTGCTTTGCAAGCGTTCTGGTAGGTCACGTCATCTTCGCCGCACACCGGTACGAACTCATCCCCGCAGACCAGTGTCTCATCGACGCAAACACCCTCGGTCGCGATCTCCACACCAGCAACGCCCGAATAACATTCGTTGGTGTAGGTGTTGCCGTCGATACCGCAGACCGGTTCGAAGATATCCGGACAGTCTTCCAACCCGACAGCCTCCTCTTCCGGGCACTCGCCAAAAAACAGCACCTCTGCGCCAGCCGCGGCGGCGACGCAATCATTGCTATAGGTTTTCCCGTCAGCACCACACACCGGGTCGTATTGCATGGTGCAGGCAATGGCATCTACGGGCTCGGTAACCGGCTCCGCGTCCTGCGCGTGAACCACGGCAGACGCCAGGATAGCGGCGATCAGCAGTGCGTTGGCAGGCACAGACCAGGAGCAGCGTTTGTTCATCATTTCACTTTTACACAAATTGCGGCGGCGGAGACTCTACTCCGGCGAGGCGCTCCCCCAATAATTATACGTAAGCACACGCAACCCGGGGATGTACATGCGTTCATCCACATCAATCCGGAAACCGGCCGACCGTAGCAAGTGCGGAATGTCACGATTCAGATTGCAACCTCCGGCCAGTCGTTTCCAGCCGGGATTCAATCGATTCTGCCAACGACGGATATTGTCATCGGGAGCCTGCCCGTGCTCACAGAAAAGCAGCTGCCCGCCCGGCTTCAGCACCCGCCGCATACCCGCGAGCGCCTGCATCACATCCGGGATAGTGCACAGGGTGTAGGTGACCAGCACGGTATCCACGCTGGAATCCTCCAGCGGTATTTCTTCGCCGGGCAAGTCTATGAACTCCAGATCGAGTCCCGTCCCCGCATGTTTTCTTCGAGCGACCTTGCGCATGCCTTCCGATGGCTCCAGCCCCCAGATCTTTCGCACCTTGCTGCTGTCGTAATAGGGTAAATTCAGACCACTACCAATGCCGATCTCAAGGACGTCACCGCTGGCGAGCGGCACCACTTTCTCTCTCTGCTTGCGCACAGGCTTGATCGAACAGGCGCAGTTCAAGACGTGAGGTAATATTTTTTCGTCGTACCAGCTCATGCTTAAAGATCCTCCTCCAGTGCGGGCATTGCGTCCACTATTTTCGCCTGCCTTATGGTCTCGACTGCGCTACCCATCACTAGTTCCCGGATGCTTACCAGTTGAAAACCCTCTTCTTCCAGTCCCGGCAACACTTTTTCAAGAAAAGCGAGCGTTGTTGGGTAGGGGTGACCAATGGCGATCGCCGTGCCGTGTTTGCTTGCCAGCCTTTTGAGCCGCTCGAATTCGCGGGCGATGCTCTCCGGAGATGCATCCACATCGAGGAACACGTCGCGCCGTCGCGCCGGCACCCCGGACTCCTGCGCCGCACTGAGGGCGATGCTCAGGTGTGTCGTGTAACTGTCCACAAAGAACAGGCCATCGCGCGCCGCAATTTCTTCCATGAGCCAACGCATATGGCCGGGATGTCGTGTCAACAAACTACCACGATGGTTGTTGACCCCAACCGCGTACGGTACCGCTTCCAAATCTGCTGCGAACGTTGCGGCGAAGCGTCGCCGACTCATGTCCAGAGTTATTCCGCCAGGCTCAGAGGTCTCCTCGCGGGACACTGGCTGCAATGGCAAATGCAGCAATACATCCTTGCCGTGTTCGTGTGCTTTTGCGGCAACGGCGCGACCAGCGGGAGTCTGCGGTAACACTGCGCAGGCAACTGGCCCGGGCAGTCCGATTGCGCGTTCTGCCGCATCGAGCTGCCAGCCCAGATCATCGATGATAATCGCAATTCTCGGTATTGGCTCAGCCGACAACGGCGCAGCACAGGCGATGAATATCGCCGTATTCACGAGAATGAATCTCATCATTGGCGGGCGCTACGGTGCGCGACTTTGCATTATGTAGTGGTCGTCAAGAAGCCCGATCGCTTCAGCAAGCTGAGGATCACCCTCCCGATCAAGGCCCGCCGCAAGACGGCGTCGTGGATACCCGTTCATACCTTCTATGCGAATGTCGGGTTCGATACCAACGCCATTTATGGAATCACCCGAGGGCGTGAAATAGCGCGATGTCGTCAACTTGATGGCGCGGCCGCCGGAGAGTGGCATGACGGTCTGAACCAGCCCTTTGCCGAAAGTCGGCATGCCGACGATCAACGCTCTGTGATGATCTTGCAGGGCACCGGCAACAATCTCCGAGGCCGAAGCCGAGCCTTCATTAACCAGCACAACCATGGCGGTGCCGTCGAGAATGTCCCCGATCGTCGCCTCGCGCGTGAAACGTGCTTCCGCGGTGCGCCCCTCCGCGGAAACGATTATTCCCTTGGTCAGAAACAGATCGGACACATCAATGGCCGCATCGAGTATGCCACCAGGATTGTTGCGCAAGTCCAGGATGAGCCCGGCCAGGTATTCGCCCTCCTGCTCGTAGTCCGCCACCATGACATCAATTGCGGCCGCAAGCTCTGCCGCCGTATGCTCATTGAACTGACTGATGCGCACGTAACCCAGCGCAGAATCCAGCGTCTCGTGGCTTACGCTGGTGACTTGTATGTGTTCGCGTCGCAAATTGAAGACCAGCCGTTCTTCGTCTTCACCGCGCAGCACCGCCACGCTTACGCGAGTCCCGGAGCGGCCGCGCATCTTGCCAATGGTTTCCTGCAAACCATCGTGCTGCACCGAAAAATCGTCAATGGCGACGATTGTGTCGCCGCTGTGTATGCCCGCCCGATACGCCGGCGTGCCATCAATCGGCGCCACCACCAGGATACGGTCATCCTCACTGCTGATCTCCAGTCCGACTCCGGAATAGGCGCCAGAAGCGCTGATCCGGACATCCTGGTATTCGGCCGCATCGAGAAACTGCGAATGGGCGTCGAGATCCGCCACCATGCCGCGAATGGCACTTTCGAGCAGATCTTCATCGTCAAGCGGCTCAACATAATCCTGTTTGACGCGCGCCATCACTTCAACGAAGAGTCGCGCCTGTTGCAGGGCCAGCTGGTCAGAGTCCACTGCAGTGCGGCGGTCGATGACACTTCCACCCAAAGACAGGCTAAGCCCCAGGATGGTGCCAATAACCAGAACCAGTATTCCCCTGGTTTTGAGCGACATGCAAGCCTCCGGACAGGCCGACGAATGACCAAAGAGGCAACGACGATAGCATAGGGGGAGGCCGCCGATAAGCTGCCGTGGCCCCGATGTTTACGCGGAACCGGTTTTCGGCCTGCTTGCAGAATCGGGGCCAGGCGCATCACCTCAACAGACCCAACCTATTGCGCCGGGGGTTGTCGGCTGAATTACTGCCGGGCGTTAGGGGGTCGCGTTTCTTGTGGTCGATTGTCGGCGGGCCCGCTGCCGGGGTTAAGTGGCTCGCGTTTCTTGTTGCCGATTGTCGGCGGATCCGCTGCCGGGGTTTAATGGCTCGCGTTCCGTGTGGTCGATGGTCGGCGGACCCGCTGCCGGGGTCTACTGGCTCGCGTTCCTTTTAGTGCGTTATCGGCTGATTCACCGCCGGACGTTAGGGAGACGAGTTCCTTTGGGTCGGTTGTCGACTGATCCACTGCCGGGGATCAATGGGTCGCGTTCCTTTGCGAAGTTCGAAGTAAAGTCCGACCTGCGACTGACCGCCACTTTCGCCCACGGTTGCTATCGCGTCACCCGGAGCCACCCAGTCGCCGGTACTTTTCAGAATGGTTTCGTTGTAACCGTACAGGCTCATATAATCCTCACCGTGATCGACAATCACCAGCAGACCCATGCCTGCGAGCCAGTCCGCAAAGACAACCCGGCCGTGATAAACCGCACGAACCTCACGTCCGCGCTGGGCTGCCAGCACGACGCCGTTCCACTTCAGGGTGCCGCTGGCTCGAGGCTGACCGAAATCATGCAGCAGTCGCCCGGCAACCGGCCAGGTCAGGCGACCCTTCAGACGGCTGAACGGTTCCTCTGACGTAATGGGGTAGTCCGACAGGATGCTGGTCAGCTCGGCGACAAGCCGCGCCAAATCCTTCTCTTCGGCCGCCAGTCGTTCAATTTCCGTTCCTGCGTTTTTGATCTGGGCGTTCAGCGATGCCAGAAGCTGCTGGCGCTTCGCCTGGGCCACATTAAGCTCGGCCAACTCGGCCGTCTGCGCCCTTGCCAGGCGTGCAATCCGCCCTTGCTCTTCTGCCGCGGCCGTTCTGAGTTCATCCAGTGCCCGGATATGCTCGGTGACGACCTGGATATTTGCACCTCGATAGTCCGACATGTACTTGTAGTAAGTGAGCAGTCGCCCGAGTTCTGCCGGGTCGCGCTGGTTCAGCATTAGTTTTATCCGCTCCTGACCACCGTTGGTGTACACGGCCCGAACCTGCGCCACCAATTGGTCGTTTTCGAGCTCGAGTTGCGCCTCGCGTTCGGCAAGCTGGGTCTCAAATTTCAGTTTTTTCCGCTCACTGAAGGCCCGTTGCCGTTCCAGCTCGGCCAGGTTGATGCGTTTTTCAGCGATCCGTATCTCGGCCGATTGCAGGCTCGCAGTGGTCTTGTCGCGCTCTGCGGCGCGTCGGTCCATGCTTTGCTTGAGCGCGCTGATCTGTGCGCGCACCTCCTCCAGCTCCTGCTCTTTCACCTTGGTCAGGCCGGCATCGGGCGCCTGCGCCAGTGCCGCCACGCCAAGTAGCAGACCTAGGGCTGGGAAAAGACGACAGGCAGGTCGGGTCATGGCGACGAAGTGTACCTGCAACGACCATTGGCAGCACTTTCTGCCGGCTGGCACTGGTATACTCCTTAATCTTTTCCGCCGGTCCGCTTCACGCGGGCCTTTTTGCTTTGGTAGCATCCCCACCATGGAAACGTATCTTCAATTTGCCGGCAATCACACGCTGCTGGTTAGCGCCCTGATTTTCAGTTTTTTTCTGCTTGTTTTCATGGAGCTAAGACGAAAAGCCAGCGGCATCACGAACCTCGAACCGCAACAGGCCGTGAAACTGATCAATGCCGACGCAGTCGTCATTGATCTGCGCAGTGCGGACGCTTTTGCCCGCGGGCACATCGTTAACGCTAAAAACATACCGTTCGACGAGCTGGAAGCGAGCAGCGAAAAGATCGACCGACTGAAATCCAATCCAATCATTGCCGTCTGTGAGTCCGGAGTTACGTCCACGCGCGCTGTCGCGTCATTGCGAAAGTCCGGGGTCGAGAGTGTGTACGGGCTTCGTGGTGGCATCAAGGCCTGGACCCAGGAAAATATGCCGCTTGTTGCCGCAAAAAAAACAAAATCAAGAGGCTAGCAGCCGTGGCAAGTGAGGCAAAAGTCATTCTCTACGGAACTCCGTTTTGCAGTTACTGTGTTGCCGCAAGAAGGTTGCTGAAAAAGAAGGGGGTGAACTATGAGGACATCACCGTTTTGAGCCACGAGAAGCGACGGGAACTCGCGCAACGCAGCGGGCAAACCACAGTCCCGCAAATATTCATCAACGACGAAGCCATCGGTGGCTTCGACGAGCTCTATGAGCTGGAAGCGGACGGGGCTCTGGATACCCTGCTCGAATCCGGGTAAAAAGTCTTTCACTTTAGAAGTCAGAACCGGGAAACACCACAATGGCCGAACAGGAAAACAAGCAGCGAATAATCCTTTTGCAGAAAATTTACGTCAAGGATTTTTCTTTCGAGTCGCCGAACAGTCCGGACGTTTTTACCGGTGGCGAGTGGTCGCCAAAAACAGACCTCAATTTGCGTAGCTCACACAACAGCCTGGAGAATGATATTCATGAGGTTGTTCTGACCATCACCGTCAACGCAAAGCATGAAGAGAAAACGCTGTTCCTGGTCGAGGTTCAACAAGCGGGTCTGTTTCAGATCAGTGGCTATTCCAAAGAAGAGTTTGAAACTATCGTTGGTACTTTCTGCCCGAACACCTTGTTCCCGTATGTGCGTGAAGCCGTGGCGAGTGTCGTCGCGAGAGGCGGATTTCCAGAGTTTTTGCTGCAACCAATCAATTTTGACGCGCTGTATGCTGAATCGAGGAAACAGGCTCAACAAGCACAGGCCGAGGCGCAGCCTGCCCTCGGCAACGGGGAGGCGGAGACAAGCCACTGAGTACCGCAACCGCCAACACCAGTGACCCTGGTCTGCTCGCCGTTCTCGGTGCCGGATCCTGGGGCACGGCGCTGGCGTTGCAGTTTGCGCGATGCGGTCGGTCGGTCCGCCTCTGGGGGCGTAATCCGGTCGACATTGCGAAGCTGGTGGAAGACCGGGAAAACAAACGTTATTTACCCGGCGTGTCTTTTCCGCAAAACCTCAGCGGTGAGCCGGATCTTTTTACCTGCCTTCAGGGTGCTAGCGACATTCTGGTCGCCGTTCCCAGTCATGGCCTGCGAGAAACGCTGTTATCGATCAAAGACTCACTTGAGCCCGGGGTTCGTGTTTGCTGGGCGACGAAAGGCTTTGAGCTCCACACCGGAAAATTGCCACACCAGGTCGCCGAGGAAGTTCTTGGCGCCGCACGGGAAATGGCCGTCTTATCCGGGCCGACATTCGCCAAAGAGGTCGGTGTTGGCTTGCCGACGGCGCTAACGGTTGCCGCCAACAACGAGGCTTTTGCCAGCGACCTGGCGCAAGGGCTCTCGTGCGAAAACTTTCGTGCCTACACCTCGACCGACATGGTCGGTGTTGAGATCGGTGGTGCTATCAAGAACGTACTCGCGATTGCGGCTGGCCTGTCCGACGGGCTCGGTTTCGGTGCCAATACCCGTGTTGCTCTCATCAGTCGGGGCCTGGTTGAAATGACGCGTCTCGGCGTTGCCCTCGGCGCGCGTCAGGACACCTTTATGGGACTGGCCGGAATGGGCGATCTGGTCTTGACCTGCACCGACAATCTGTCGAGAAACCGGCGCATGGGTCTGGCACTGGCGAAAGGTCTGAGTATTGAAGCGGCTCAGATTGAAATCCAACAGGTAGTGGAAGGTGTTCTTGCCGCCGAAGCGGTGCATGAAGTCGCCGCGAAAAACAATGTGGAAATGCCTATCTGCGAGGAAGTCTACCGCATACTGTATGCAGGAGTGCCGCCGCGAGATGCCGTGGCCTCGCTCATGTCCCGCGCAATTACAGCGGAATAGGTTTTCAGGCACCGCCGGCGAAATCGTTCTGTCGCCAGGCCTCGTAAACCAGGATTGCCGCGGCGTTCGACAAATTCAGACTGCGATTCTCCGGTCGCATGGGAATTCGCAATTTTTGTGCTTCGGCCAGACCATCGAGGACCTCTGATGGCAGGCCGCGCGTTTCCGGCCCGAACACAAGCGCGTCCCCGGCCCGGAATGCAGGGGTCGAAAAAAGGGTCTTGCCACGGGTGCTCACCGCGAAAACGCGCGGCGATCCCAGGGATTCGAGGCAAGCCTCCAGCGTCGCATGTGTTGAGACTGGCGCGAATTCCCGATAGTCCAGTCCGGCACGCTTCAGTCTCGGCTCGTCGAGCTCAAAGCCCAGCGGCTCGATCAAATGCAAGTCCACACCGGTGTTGGCGCACAGGCGAATGATATTCCCGGTGTTGGGCGGAATTTCGGGTTGGTAGAGTATCAGGCTGAACATAGGGCTACGGACCGGCAAACAATCACGGTAGAATGCACGATCGTTTCAACCGATTCCAATCCTGTGCTCGTGACAACAGTATTGTTGCTGTACGGGCTTCCTGAATTCCAGAATTCGACGGCAGCATGACAACAGCACCTTCTTCGCCGGACAAAATGCTAGGGACAAGCTTTTGCGGCCTGGCTTTTGATTCGCCCATTGTCCTGCTTTCGGGCTGTGTTGGATTTGGCGAGGAATACACTCGCATTGACGGCTTCTCCAATCGGGATGCCGGGGCCGTAGTTTTGAAAGGCACTACGCTGGAACCGAGGCTCGGCAACGCGCCACATCGGGTCTATGAAACACCCATGGGCATGCTGAATTCCATTGGTTTGCAGAATCCGGGTGTCGATAAAGTCGTCGCCAGCATTTTGCCGACATTGAACTTTGACGAAACCCGTTTCATCGCGAACGTCTGCGGCTCCACCATCGAGGACTACGCCGCCGTAACCAGGCGGTTCGATGATTCGCCGATTGATGCGATCGAAATAAACATTTCCTGCCCGAACGTCAAGCAAGGCGGCGTGTCATTCGGCAATTCCCCCGAGGTCTCGGCAGAGGTCGTAAGCGCTTGTCGCGCGGCAACCCGCAAACCGATCATTGCCAAGCTGTCGCCCAACCAGACCGATATCGCTGAGAATGCCCGCCGCTGCATAGAAGCCGGCGCCGACGCGCTCGCGGTCATCAACACAATGATGGGCATGGCCATTGATGTCGAGACGCGTGAACCCGTCCTGGGCAACATTCAGGGCGGACTGTCTGGCCCGGCCATAAAACCGGTTGCGCTGCTAAAAGTGAAACAGGTGTATGAAGTCGCCGGACCGCTGAATATCCCTATCATCGGTCAGGGCGGAATCACGACGACAAACGATGCTCTCGAGTTCATCATTGCCGGCGCGACGGCGGTCGGTCTCGGTACCGCTCTGTTTTACGATCCATTGCTCTGCGCCAAGATCAACCAGGGAATCGCAGACTACTTACGGAAAAATGAGCTGTCGTCGCCGCACGAGCTGATCGGCACGCTGGTCGTCTAACAGCCTGTTGATAAAGTCTCGAAGGGCGTTTTCAACCGCTGACCAGATAAGTCGTTCATAGATTCTCCAGCCCCAACTCCCGAATCTTCCGCGCCAGGGTATTGCGACCCCAACCCAGAATCTTTGCGGCCTCCTGTCGATGGCCGCCTGCTTTTTTGAGTGCAGCCTGAATCAATACGGCTTCCAGTGCCGGGACGGCCAGCTCGAGCAGCGGGGTTGCAGAATCGGTCAATGTCTGGTGCTCCGCCCAATGCCCCAGGGATTCCGTCCAGGTCTCGATGGACGAAGAGGTGGCGGCCGATTTTCCCAGGTCGGCGCTGATATCGGGCGCCGTGATGGTGCCGCCAGGTGCCGTGATCGTGAGCCTTCGCGTTGCGTTCACCAGTTGGCGCACGTTGCCGGGCCAGTCGTAAGCCTGCAGTAACTCCAGCGCATCACTGCTGATTGTTTTGGGCGATGTTTTCAATTCTGTTGCGGCACTGGCGAGGTAGTGTTTCAGCAGCAGCGGTATATCCGCTCGGCGCTGACGCAACGGCGGTGTGTGAATGCGGACAACGTTCAGGCGATGGAACAGGTCTTCACGGAAGCGGCCTTCTTTGACGGCAAGCGCGAGATCCTGGTGGGTCGCTGCAATGACGCGCACATCGACCGAAATGGTTTCTTCGCCACCCACTCGGAAAAATTCGCTTTCTGCCAAAACCCTTAGCAGACGCGTCTGCAGGGCGGGCGACATGTCGCCGATTTCATCGAGAAAAAACGTACCTCCGTCGGCCTGCTCGAAACGGCCTATACGACGGGTGCTGGCGCCGGTAAAGGAACCTCGCTCATGGCCGAACAATTCGGACTCGAGCAAATCGGCTGCAATGGCCGAGGTGTTAAGGGCGACAAAGGGCTGTTCTGCCCGGGGGCTGTGCTGGTGAAGCGCGCGCGCGACAAGCTCTTTACCGGTGCCGGATTCGCCGGTAATCAGGACGGTCATGCTGCTGCCGGAGAGGCGGCCAATTGATCGAAACACCTCCTGCATGGCTGGCGCGCTGCCCAAAAGCGAGGGCTGGCTATTGGTACTGGTTTCGCTTGAGGCCGTTTCCACGGGAGTGTTTTGACCCGCCGCTCGTTTGACCAGATCTACCACCTCGTCGAGGTCAAATGGTTTTGGCAAATACTCGAATGCACCGCCGCGATACGCAGAAACGGCACTGTCCAGATCCGAATGCGCGGTCATAACGATAACCGGAAGGTGCGCGTGCGTGTGGGTGAGCCGCTCCATCAAGGTGATGCCATCCAACCCTGGCATGCGAACGTCGGTAAGCAGTACGTCCGGCGAGGTGTGCGCAATGGCCTCGAGAAGGTGTTCGGCCCTTTCAAAACTGCGGGTTCGCCAGCCCTCCTGACGCAATGCTTTCTCCAACACCCAGCGGACCGATTGGTCGTCGTCGACGACCCAGATGTTGAGCTCAGCGTCGGGCATCATTCGGCGCCGCAGTGGCAAGAGGGATGCGCACGGAGAAGACCGTACAGCCGGGCCGGCTGTCGAATTCAATCAGTCCGCCGTGGCGACTGAGAAGTTCCTGGGCGACGGGCAGGCCGAGACCGGTACCGTCGGGCCGGCTGGTCACCAGAGGATAAAAAATCGAGTCCTGCAGTGGTGCCGGTACACCGGGTCCGTCGTCTTCAATGTCGATAGTCGCAATGACCGGGTGACGTGTTTCGCCAATGGTGAAGTTCATGATGGCCCGCGTGCGCACGATGATTTGGCCCTGTCCTTCCAACGCATGCAGGGCGTTCTGCAACAAGTTGATCAGGGCCTGAATGATCTGCTCACGATCCAGGTTTATCGCGGGCAGGCCGGCGTCATAATCACGTACGAGGTGCACCTTGTCGCCCAGCTCCGGTTCCAGCAGACGCAAAACGTATTCGAGCAATTCGTGCACATTTTCGCTTTGTTTTTTGGGCGGCCCGCCGGGGCCCAGGAGGATGTCGACCAGGCTTGCCAGCCGATCCGCTTCGCTGATGATCACGTTGGTAAATTCGAGTTGTTCGTCACTCGACAATTGCCTGGCAAGCAATTGGGCGGCGCCACGTAGACCGCCCAGCGGATTCTTTATTTCGTGCGCGAGTTGCCGAATCATTTGACGGCCGGCACCGTGTTGTATCAAAAGCGCGTTCTCGCGGCTAATTTGCAGGCGGCGGGTTACATCGGTCATTTCGATCAGCAGGTAAGGAGCGCCGGCCTTGCCCGGGATGACAGAGGTACGGGTTTCGATGGTGCGATTGTTTGGGTGAACTTCGGAGGGTGCGAGACTGAGTTCGCTGGCATGGGAAATTTGGGTCGCCAGGGTCTTGATAAGAACGTCGGCGAATCCTTTGTCATCGTCGATATAGGGCAAGATCGGCTGGGAGCAGGCGCGGCGGCGAGAAATGCCAAGCAGATTTTCAGCGGCAGGATTGAGTTCGCTGATCAGGAGATTCTCGTCGACCAGAATAACGGCGGTATTCAGTCCTTCGAAAATATCGGTGAAATTCGGGGGGTCCTGACCTGGGCGAGAGGGCAAGCGGGTTTTGTCTAATTGCCGCGAGGGCGGGGAGCCGGAATGGGGCTGCTGGGGCTGTTTATGTTTGTTTGCTGCACATAAAAGCGATTCGTTTGACTGCGAATCTGGAGCTTGCCCGCCGCATCGACGACTTCCACCTGCAGGTTGTGCACGCCGCGAAAGACCTCTTCCAGCGTGAAGGACGTCCCGGACACTACCTGCGGTTCCCCGTCGTAGTACGCTCGCACCTGGTGGCCGCGCTGCAGCCCCGGTTGCAGGTTGAGGGAGACATTTAGGACCGATCCGATGTTCCACAAGGTCTCTTCTGCGCCGGGCGAGGTGATGGTGAGACTTTCATATTTTGCCGCCGGTTCTTCCGGCTCTGGTTTAACCACCGCTCTTGCCGTTGGTGTCGGAGACCGGGCGGGCGTGGTGCGGCGGACGGGGCTACGTGGCAGCTCGATGCGTTCGGCGCCAGGTTCCGGGCGATCCGAATAGTGCACCACGCCGGTTTCATCCACCCACTTGTAGGCTTGCGCTGCGACCATTCCGGCGGCCGCCAACGATAATATAGCGATGAGAATTCGGCTGAACATGGGCCTAGCATAACAGCGCCTTCGTGGGAGAGGTAGCAACCGGGCGGCAAAATGCCGCCCGGTTCACACTTTTGGGGTCGCCTACAAGCTGTAATACATGTCAAATTCGACTGGATGGGTAGTCATGCGCAATCTGGTGACATTTTCCGTTTGCAGACCAATATAGGCGTCGATAAGACCGTCGCTGAAAACGTCGCCTGCTTTCAGGAATTCGCGGTCCTTATCCAGCTCCTCCAGGGCCTCCTCCAGCGAAAACGCGACCAGGTCGAGATTTTTTTCCTCCTCTGGCGGCAGATCATAAAGGTCTTTATCCATGGCTTCGCCGGGGTGAATTTTGTTGCTGATGCCATCGAGACCGGCGAGCATCAATGCCGCAAATGCCAGGTAGGGATTGGCCATCGAATCCGGGAAGCGCACCTCGATGCGGCGAGCCTTCGGATTCGATTCATAGGGAATACGTATCGATGCCGAGCGGTTGCGTGCTGAGTAGGCGAGTATCGTCGGCGCCTCAAAACCCGGCACCAGTCGCTTGTAGCTGTTGGTGGCGGGGTTTGTAAACGCATTGATCGCTTTGGCGTGTTTGATAAGCCCGCCGATGTAGTACAACGCCATGTCAGACAAACCGCCGTAGCCATCGCCGGTAAAAAGGTTGTTGCCGTCCTTGAACAGCGACATATGAACGTGCATACCACTACCGTTGTCACTGACCAGCGGTTTAGGCATGAAGGTCGCGGTCTTCCCATAACTGTGAGCAATGTTATGCACGACATACTTGAGAATCTGTACCTCGTCGGCTTTGCGCATCAGGGTGTTGTATTTGACGCCGATTTCACATTGCCCGGCAGTAGCCACTTCGTGGTGATGAACTTCGGTTTCCAGACCCATCTCCTCCAGAGCCAGGCACATGGCGGAACGAATATCGTGCAACGAGTCGACCGGGGGAACCGGGAAGTAGCCGCCCTTGACGGTGGGCCGGTGACCGGCATTGCTTTCTTCGTAGCGGCGACCGGTGTTCCAGGCACCTTCACTGGAGTCGATGGAATAGAACGCGCCCTGCATGTTGTCGTCCCAGCGGACATCGTCAAAGACGAAAAACTCGTTCTCTGGCCCGAAATTGGCGATATCGGCAATGCCGGTTGATTTGAGGTAGACCTCCGCTCGTCTCGCCAGTGACCGCGGACAACGGTCGTAACCCAGCATGGTGGCGGGCTCCATGACATCGCAGCGCAGGTTCAGGGTCGCGTCATCGTAAAAAACGTCCACCACGGCCGAGGTTGCATCCGGCAACAAGACCATGTCGGACTCATTGATACCCTTCCAGCCGGCAATCGACGAACCGTCAAACATCTTGCCATCTTCAAACAGGCTCTCATCGACCGTATGGGCTGGCGAGGTGACATGCTGTTCCTTGCCCCGGGTATCGGTAAAGCGATAGTCAACAAACTTGATGTCTCTTTCTTTGATCAGGGCAATCACCTCGGCAGGCGTCATGGCGGTATCCTTCTTGTTAGTAGTGGCGGTCCATCCGGTTGGTGGTGGCGTCCGTGCTAGCGGCGGGCCTGTTACCAGCAGGGATGGTTCGGTTCGAAGACTAAATGCACGATGCATGCCAATTATAGCATCACACAAGATGTTGATTTATAAGTGAATTCAGCGCGCCCTTGTTCGCATATTGCACTGTTTTAGTGCGCGCGACACCGTTCGCGCACAATTATAGGGCAGAACAGCGGAGCCTGCATCCTGATTCCGCCCGGCAACCCGGGGCACGTCGGGCGGGCAAGCGCGCGGTCGCTTTTTTCATCCCGCGGCAGGTTATACTGCGCGCCTCTTTTTTTGCGTGAATGTGTTGATGGACAAGGAAACCCCACCGGGGCCGCTCAGTTTTCAGGACCTGATCTTCCGCCTGCAAAGCTTTTGGGCCGATCAGGGCTGTGTAATCGCCCAGCCGTATGACATGGAAATGGGTGCGGGCACGTTTCACCCGGCCACCTTTTTGCGTGCCATAGGGCCCGAGCCCTGGAGCGCGGCCTACGTGCAACCGTGCCGGCGACCCACCGACGGCCGCTATGGAGACAACCCTTTTCGCCTGCAGCACTATTATCAGTTCCAGGTCATTATCAAGCCGTCCCCGGATAACATCCAGGACCTGTACCTGGAGTCGCTTCGCAGCATTGGAATTGACACGCGAGTGCACGATATCCGCTTCGTTGAGGATAACTGGGAATCGCCGACGCTCGGCGCCTGGGGTCTTGGGTGGGAGGTCTGGCTGAACGGCATGGAAGTAACTCAATTCACCTACTTTCAGCAGGTCGGCGGGCTGGAGTGCCGCCCGGTCAGCGGTGAGATCACCTACGGTCTCGAGCGACTCGCCATGTACCTGCAAAGCGTCGAAAGCATTTATGACCTCACCTGGACCGACGGCCCGCTGGGGCGGGTAACCTACGGCGATGTGTATCACCAGAACGAGGTTGAGCAATCCACCTACAACTTCGAGCAGGCGGATACCGCCGCGTTGTTCTCGCACTTCGATCAGGCGGAAAGGGAGAGTTTGCGCCTGGTCGAGCTGGCGTTGGTCTTGCCTGGCTATGAACAGATGCTAAGGGCCTCGCATGCCTTCAATCTTCTCGATGCGCGCAAAGTGATTTCGGTCAGTGAGCGGCAGCGATTTATTCTCCGCGTCCGCGCCCTGTCGCGTGCCGTCGCCGAGGCCTATTTCGCCTCCCGCGAGGCGCTGTCCTTTCCGCTTTTGAAAGCCGCGGCCGCCAATGCCGGGGAGAGCGCCGAGTGAGTCACGCGATGGACTTTCTGGTCGAGATCGGCACAGAAGAATTGCCGCCGAAAGCGCTCAAGGGGCTAATGGCCGCTTTTGGCACCGGCCTCGAACAACAACTTCGAGAACAGCGGCTGGCGTTCGAGTCGGTACAGGCTTATGCGAGCCCGCGGCGGCTTGCCGTAATCGTGACGGCGCTGGCCGGGGCGCAGGCAGATCGCGAGATTGAGAGTAAGGGGCCGCCGGTTTCCATTGCGTTTGATGACGCTGGCGAGCCGACCCCCGCCGCGCTGGCGTTCGCGAAAAAATGTGGGGTCGCTCTGAACGACCTCGGACGCAGCAAAACGGAGAAAGGCGAGTGGCTGTCGTATAGCGCCGTGGAAAAAGGCGCTAGCGCCGGGGCCTTGTTACCCGCCTGCGTCAATGCCGCGCTCGAGGCTCTGCCGATTCCCCGGCGCATGCGTTGGGGAAGCTCCGAGGTGGCCTTTGTACGACCGGTGCATTGGGTGATCATGTTGCATGGCGATCGTATCGTGCCCGGCAGGATTCTCGGTATCGATGCCGGGAACCAAACCCGGGGACATCGCTTTATGGCGCCCGGTTGGTTGCTTGTCCGCGAGCCTGGAGCCTACCTGGGCGTGCTGGAGCAGGAGGGTTTTGTGCTTGCAGATTTTGCAGCACGACTGGCAAGAATACGTAACGGCGTCGAGGTCGCCGCGGCTGAGTGCGGCGGTGTGGCGGTGGGTTCGGAGGCGCTTTATGAAGAGGTGGCGGCGCTTAACGAATGGCCGGTTGCGCTTACCGGCCATTTTGATGCAGCATTTCTTGAATTGCCAGCCGAAGTGATCAGTGCAACGCTAACCGGTCACCAGCGGTATTTTTCGATTCTTTCAGACAGCGGGCAGTTGCTGCCGGCCTTTATTACGGTCGCGAACCTGGAGAGCGAAGACCCCGAGCAGGTCAAGCGCGGCAACGAACGGGTTATTCAGCCGCGGCTGGCAGACGCGGCGTTTTTCTGGGATGAGGATCACAAGCTGCCGCTGGAGGCCTGGCAGGCGCCCCTGAAAAACATTGTTTATCAAAAAGGTCTGGGTAGTTTGCACGATAAGAGCGACCGTGTTGCGACGCTGGCGGCTGCCATCGCGGCGGAGCTGGATGCTGATACCGAGGTGGTTTCCCGAGCGGCCAACCTGGCCAAGTGCGACCTTGTTTCTTCCATGGTCTCTGAGTTTCCGGAGCTGCAGGGAACGATGGGGCGCTATTACGCGCAATCCAGCGGCGAAACTGATGCCGTGGCGCTCGCCATCGGCGAACAATATTTGCCGCGCTTTGCCGGCGATGCGGTTCCGGCGACAGCAGCGGGTTGTTGTGTTGCCCTTGCGGACAAGCTGGACACTTTGTGCGGTATTTTTGCGCTGGGGAAAAAGCCTTCCGGTAGCCGTGATCCGTTCGGGTTGCGGCGCAACGGGCTGGGCGTGGTTCGCATTATTTTGGAGTGCGGTCTGGAGCTTGATCTGATCGGGTTAATTGCGCGCGCCGTTAGTTTGCAGCCGCTGGATGGCGGCGGAGATACCGCTCTCGAGGTCTATGATTTCATCATTGATCGAATGCGTGCCTACAGCCGTGAGCGGGAAGGCATCTCTGTCGAAGTGTTTGATTCCGTGTTGGCGCAAAGACCGGCAGCGCTGCTGGATTTCGGCGCGCGCCTGCGGGCGGTTGCCGCTTTTGTCACGCTTGACTCTGCGCCCAGCCTCGCGGCGGCGAACAAACGTATCGCCAACATACTTCGAAAGGCCGATTTCACCCGGGCGGAGCCAATCGATCACGCTTTGTTTTGCGAGGACGCTGAAACGGCATTATTTGACGCGCTGTCTGCCGCACGCGAGGAGGTGACGCCGCTCTTGCGGGAACGACAGTTTGACGCGGCATTAACCAGGCTTGCACGCCTGCGAGAACCGGTTGATGCTTTTTTCGATGACGTGATGGTGATGGTTGACGACGATGCTTTGCGGCTCAATCGGCTCAACCTGCTGGCCGATTTGCGGGAACAGTTTCTGGAAGTTGCGGACATTTCCCGTTTGTCGATTGGCAAGGCATAAGCACTCTTATGGCGACCCGACTGGTGGTCCTTGATCGCGATGGTGTCATAAATTTTGATTCGGAGTCATTCATTCGCACTCCGGACGACTGGCGCGCTATTCCCGGTAGCCTCGAGGGGATTGCATTGTTATCGCGGCATGGGTTCACGGTCGCGGTTGCCAGCAATCAATCGGGCCTGGCGCGGGGTTATTTCGATCGGTCAGCATTGGATGCGATTCATTCCAAGATGAGGGCGGCGGTCAAAGCCGTCGGCGGGGCCATCGGGGAAATCGTTTTCTGCCCGCATGGGCCGGACGAAAACTGTGCGTGTCGCAAACCTGCTCCCGGTTTGTTGCAGCAGCTGGGCGAGCATTACGGTCTCGCGATGGTGGGCGTTCCCTTTGTCGGTGATGCAGAACGTGACCTCGAAGCCGCGCGGGCGATTGGGGCTCGACCTATTCTCGTTCGAACCGGCAAGGGTGCCGCCACAGAAAAGCGCGCTCTGTTGAACGGGCCTGACGTCGAGGTGTATGACAGTCTTCTGCAGGCCGCGCAAATGTTAGTGAGCGAAAATGTTTGAGATGGGTGCGCCATGATGATTTGGGTCCGGTCACTGGTTTTCCAAACGTATTTTTTTAGCTCCATTACCATTTCGGCGTTGGTCATTGGGGTGTGTGCGCCGCTACCGTATCGGTTTCGTTTTGGGCTGGCCCGTATTTGGGGGCGGAGCATGCTGGTCGCCGGTCGCTGGCTTTGCGGTCTCGACTATGTGATCGAGGGGCGGGAGAATATTCCGGAGGGCCCGTGTGTTTTTCTGATCAAACACACCACTGTTTTTGAGACTTATGCCCAGCTGGCGGTTTTACCGGCGCAGGCGTTGGTGTTAAAGCGGGAGTTGTTATGGATTCCTTTTTTTGGCTGGGGTCTCGCGGCCATGCGGCCCATTGCGATCAACCGGCGTTCTGGAAGAAACGCGATTACCCAGGTCATTCAGACCGGGAAGGAACGGCTTGCTCAGGGTGTTTGTGTGTCAGTTTTTCCGGAGGGTACACGGGTCGGCCCGGGAGAAACCAAGCGTTACGGTGTGAGTGGTGCAGCGTTGGCGCTGGCGGCGGAGGTTAATATCGTGCCTATTGCGCACAATGCCGGGGACTTTTGGCCGCGGCGCGAGTTGCGGAAACGACCCGGCCTGATTCGCTTCTGCATCGGACCGCCCATAAGTCCAGTGGGGCGCAAACCCAAAGAAACCAATTTGCTCGTGCAGGAATGGGTTGAATCAAAAATGCGCGAGATTAGTTCTGGCTACCAGGTTCGCGAATGATCGTCGTAAGTTGAACGGTTGCGACCAATTTATTCGACATTGAAATCGAAGTATTGGTTTGGATATGGCTCGTTTTCCAGTGTGTAGTGCCACCACTCTTTGCTGTATGGCTGAAACCCGTTTTGCATCATGACGCTTTTGAGCCGTTCGCGGTTGGTGGTCGCGGTGTCGTTCACCAGCGGCGAGTCATGGTTTGAGATTTTACCCAACAGGTCCCAGCCGCTGCCCATATCAAGCTCGGCACCCGTGTTGAGGTCCACTAGTGTGAGGTCCAGTGTGCTGCCGCGTGTGTGGCCGGACTTCGCAGCAATATAGCCGAGTTCAAACAACCGTCCTTTTGGCAAACCCGGGTAGTATTGGCTTTTCGTGAGCGTGTCGGTCGGATCGGCGGCCCAGCGTACGAAATGGTCAACCGCCTTTTGTGGCCGATACGCATCAAATATCTTCAGTCCAAGCGCCTGTTTGCGTAACGACTGCTGGACGCTGGCAAGGGCCTCTCCAGCCTCCGCGGTGATCAGGATGAGCGGCTTGTTGTAGCCGTCAACCGGGACGCCCATAAAATTGTCTGCCGAGTAGTACCGTACATCCAGAATGATCTCCGGAATGCTATCGTGGATGTAGACAAAGTTTTGTTTGCCCGGAGGCCCGGTTGGAGGTGTTTTTTCGCAACCGGAGAGAATCAAGGCAATGGCGATGGCGATTGCATACCCGCTCTTCAGCCACCGCAGCGTGTTTGGATTAACCGTAAATTGAGAGGCTCTGTTTGCCGACATGTTGCGTACGTTACCGGGTGGTACGATCATTTTCGATGGCCGCCAGGCAATGAGAACCCGAGTCCTTCGAAAACGACGTTGCCAGACCAAACGTCCAAATGTCGGGAAGCGCGAGAGCAGCGCTTGATTGACAGTGTTGAAAATACCCTCGGCTGTCTGGCAACAGACAGCCCAACCTGGCGATGCGCCGGTGAGGCTATCCCGAGTTCAGTCCGGCGATTTCTGCCGGGGTCGCCTGCAGTTCCCGAGCGACCATATTGAAAAAGTCGACTTCGAGAGCGCTTACCCTGGTGTCACTCTTGATCACTTCAGCCAATGCACAGACGACGCTCGCTCGTTGATCAGTGTCGATTTTTTTGCGCACGCTGGCCAGATATTTTCCAAACGGTGCTTCTTCGAAAAGCGCGGGCCGCGATGCCAGTCTTATATCGGTTTCCGATACGTCCTCTCCCGTGATCCGCTTCATGAGCCCCTGCACGGTGGTGAGCTCTACCGGATCAATATTTGCATCGGAGCTGCTCGCACGAGCCAGCGTCATAAGCAGCACTTCCTGGTAGAGGTCGTCTTTGGCGTTTTCGTCCAGCTCTTTTTCTCGGAAGATGTTCAGTACATTGGCAAGGTCGGCAATAGCCATATCAGGGCCTCTCTCTTTGAATTTATTGTAGTGGTAGTACGGGCTTACGGCAGGCTAGGGAGTATACACAATCCGTTTCTCCGATCACATATGTCGCTGTGGTGACTCAGATATCCAGATTCTCCACTGTCAACGCATGTTTTTCGATGAATTGGCGCCGTGGTTCCACGTGATCCCCCATCAGGGTGGTGAATATTTCATCGGTTTTGACGGCATCCTCGATGGTTACCTGGAGCAACCGCCGTGTTTCCGGATTGACCGTTGTGTCCCATAGCTGCTCCGGATTCATTTCGCCAAGTCCTTTATAGCGCTGGATGGACTGGCCTTTTCTCGCCTCTAGCATCAACCACTCGATCGCTCCGGAAAAGGTCTCTACAGGCACCTTCTTTTCACCGCGTTCAACATAGGCACCCTCACTGAGGAGGTCGCGGATTTTGCCGGCCAACGCCATAATGTGGCGATACTCGTTCGAGTCGAAAAATTCTCGTGGCAGGTAACGCGTGGTGGTGATGCCGTGTTGCACCTTTTGAATCGCAATGCGGACGCCCTCTCCGTCCGGATCACCTCGCTCCAGTTCGGCCGAATAGCTCCCTGTTTGGCTGTTGCTGGCGCGATTGCCGCTTGCCTTCGGCAGCGCTTCAGACAGGGCCTCCGTCCAGCGCTGCAAGGCTTCGAGATCTTCGTTGGTTGCCGCGTCGACTTCCGCCAGTGTGATGATGGTCCGCAAAACAATTTCGTCATAGCGATTAGCCAGGCGCATCAATATGGCTTCCGCCGCGATGTGTTCTTTGGCCAGCGCCTCGAGTGCCAGGCCCGAGATGGGTGGGACATCGGCGTTAACGTGCAAGCCGGCTCCCTCGAGGGCCAGGTGTAGCAGGTGAGCGTTCAGTTCGGCGTCATCCTTAACGTAGATTTCCTGCTTGCCTTTTTTCACCTTGTACAGCGGCGGCTGGGCGATATAAATATGGCCACGCTCGATGAGCTCAGGCATTTGACGATAGAAAAACGTCAGCAATAAGGTTCGAATGTGCGAGCCGTCGACATCCGCGTCCGTCATTATAATTATGTGGTGGTAACGCAGTTTGTCGGCGTCAAAATCTGCGCGACCAATACCACATCCCAGCGCCGTGATCAGGGTGCCAACTTCGGCGGATGACAGCATCTTGTCGAAGCGCGCTTTTTCAACGTTCAGAATTTTGCCCTTTAAGGGAAGAATAGCTTGTGTGCGTCTGTCGCGTCCCTGCTTCGCGGAGCCGCCGGCGGAATCGCCCTCCACCAGGAAAATTTCGGACAGCGCCGGGTCTTTTTCCTGGCAGTCTGCAAGCTTTCCCGGCAAGCCGGCGATATCAAGGGCGCCCTTGCGGCGTGTCATTTCGCGGGCTTTGCGGGCCGCCTCACGGGCTCGTGCCGCATCAACAATTTTGCCGACAATGGCTTTCGCTTCTTGCGGCCGTTCAAGCAAAAAGTCTTCCAGGCGCTCGCCGACGGTCGATTCGACAATGCCTTTGATTTCAGATGAAACTAATTTTTCTTTGGTTTGGGAGGAAAACTTGGGGTCCGGCACTTTGACGGAAAGCACCGCCGTCATGCCCTCTCGAGCGTCGTCTCCGGTGGGGGTAAAGCGGTCCTTGCGGCCGGTAAGCTGTTTTTCAATGTAGTTGTTCAGCGTGCGGGTCAGCGCGCTGCGAAAGCCCGCCAGGTGTGTACCGCCGTCGCGTTGCGGAATGTTGTTGGTATAACAGAACATGTTCTCCTGGTAACCATCGTTCCATTGCGCAGCAACTTCGACCACGACGTCATCCTTTTCCGCTTGGAAATGAAACACGGAGCCATGAATCGGCGTCTTGTTGCGATTAAGGTGTTTCACGAAAGCCATGATGCCGCCGTCGTACTCAAATACATCGTGCTTTTCATCCCGATCGTCGATCAGCTCGATCCGAACGCCGGAATTAAGGAATGAGAGCTCTCGCAGCCGCCCCGCCAGAATGTCGTAGTGAAAGTGAATATTGGTGAAAGTGTCTTTGCTGGGCTTGAAACGCAGCGTCGTGCCCGTCTTGTCGGAATCACCAACGATCGCCAGCGGCTCTACCGGCTCACCATGACGATACTCCTGTTGATAAATCTTGCCGCCACGGCGGATCGTCAGCGTCAGCGCTTCTGACAAAGCGTTCACCACCGACACACCGACCCCGTGCAGCCCACCCGACACCTTGTACGCGTTGTCGTCAAACTTACCGCCAGCATGCAACACCGTCATGATGACTTCGGCCGCTGAACGCCCCTCTTCGGGGTGAATATCCACCGGTACGCCGCGGCCGTCATCGGTTATGGTGACGGACTCGTCAGCGTGGATGGTCACAGTAACAACGTCACAATGTCCTGCCAGGGCTTCGTCGATGGAGTTATCGACAACCTCAAAAACCATGTGGTGTAAACCGGTGCCGTCGTCGGTATCGCCGATGTACATTCCGGGGCGTTTTCGAACCGCCTCGAGGCCTTTTAACACCTTGATATTGCTGGAGGTATATTCGATATTGTCGGTCATTCGGGGTCCTCAGGAGTGAACCGACGAATTGTACCACGCAGCCGCAAATAAAGGGCCCTGAATGCAGCGCGCCAGGTGGTTTAATGCGTGCCTGTCGCCCGCGGGTAAAAGGCCCGCTAGTGAACGCTTCAGGGGGCTATTTTTAGCGCGCCCCGTTCCACGTGGAACATCGCCGGTGTGTCAGGGAACAGTCGGGCCTCCGGCTCCAGCGCCGTAGCGATCACCTGACAATCAAGCCCCACCACCTGCTCCATCAGCCGCCCAAGCGACTTTGCGTCCAGCTCGGCAGAAGGGTCGTCAAGCAATAACAGCAAAGGCTGCTCCAGGGCCGCCTGAGCCACTCGCGTGGCCGCAAGAACCATCCCACAGGCCAGTAGTTTCTGCTGGCCGCGAGATACCAGACGTCGCGCCTGGCGTTCATCGTAACTCAACAGAAGGTCTGCTCTGTGGGGCCCGCTCTGTGTGCTGCCCATTTGTCGGTCCCGATCCCGGCCCGATTCGAGCACCGCGCCGAGCGAGCTTTCCAGGGACCAGCCGCGCCGGTACTCAAAATTCACTTTGCTACCCAACAGCTCTGACGCCACCTGTCGAAGGTCCGGCAGCGCCTGTCCGAATACCCGCGCCCGGGCCTCGTCAACGCGCGCCCCAAGCTCCGCCAGTTCACCATCCCAGACATCCAGCTCTACCGCGGGCGCCCCGCTCCTGAGCGCCGCATTGCGCTGTTTGAGCGCCCGCCTAAAGCGCCGCCATACCGATACGTAGCTCCGTTCCACGTGGAACACCATCCAATCCAGGTAGCGTCGCCGCTCGTCCGGCCCACCCGCCACCAGCCGATGAATCTCCGGGTCGATGATTTGTAACGGCAAGACCCTCGCGAGATCCGCTGCACCCCCACCACTCTGGCCATCCACCCGCATCTCCAGGCCGTCCGGGCCATTTTTGACCCCCAGCTTGTGGCGGACCTTACCAATCTCCACCCTCGCGAAGAGCACAAAATCGGCACTGCCATGGCGAATGAGCTTTTGAGTGGAAGCGCCACGGAAGGATTTCCCACGGCCCAGATAGGCTATCGCCTCCAGCAAGCTCGTCTTGCCAGACGCATTGTCGCCATAGATCAGATTGAACCTCGCACTCGGCTCCAGTTCCGCGCCCGCCAAACAGCGAAAATCAGTCGCCTTGAACTCTAGCAATGGCAAACCGGGCTAAATCACAGGCGCATTGGCATGACCACGTATTTGCAGTCGTCATTGCCCGGCTCTCGCAACAGGCAACTCGAGTTACCGTCAAGCACCGATAAAGTAACCTGTTCGGAATCAATCGCTCCCAGTGCTTCGAGCAGGTAGGTCACATTAAAACCTATCTCGATATCCTCACCGCTGTATTCGATCTCGAGTTCGTCCTCCGCCTCTTCCTGCTCCGGATTGTGCGCCTGCAGCAACATCGCTCCCTGACGAATCATTAAACGAATACCGCGATATTTTTCGTTCGACAGGATAGAGGTTCTCTGCAGAGCGCTCTTTAACAAGACACGATCGGCGGTCAGTTGGTTGCTGGTGTCCTTAGGTATGACCCGGTCATACTCCGGAAATCGCCCATCTATCAGCTTCGAGGTAAAACGAACACCCTCAAGTTGGAACCGAATATGATTCGTCCCAAGCTCCATGGTCAATGACCCTTCACCATTCAACAATCGTTGTAATTCCAGAACCCCCTTGCGAGGTACGATCACCTGTTTTTCCGGAAGTTTCTTGCCACCCTCCAGGGACACCTGGCACAACGCCAGGCGATGGCCATCTGTAGCAACGGCGCGAAGCTCATCCCCGCCCGTCTCCAGCAACAAACCATTCAGGTAGTATCGGACGTCTTGTTGCGCCATCGAAAAATGAGTTTTCTCGAACAGGCGCTGCACCGAGCTCTGCGGCAACTCAAGAGCATCATCCGCATTAATATCCTCGATGGTAGGAAATTCAGCGGCCGGCAACGTGGTCAGTGAAAACTTACTGCGGCCGGAACGAACCAGAATCTTTTCACCGCTCTGGCTGATTGAAACAGGGGCGTTCTCAGGCAACGCCCGGCATATATCCAACAACTTACGTCCTGGCACCGTCACCTCGCCGGCCGTTTCTATATCCACCTCTCCGCTTGCGACCAACTCGACTTCGAGGTCCGTCGCTGTAATGGACAGTCTCCCATCCTGAGCGACCAACAATACGTTCGCCAAAATTGGCATCGTTTGCCGACGCTCCACAACCCCGATTACGACCTGCAAGGGCTTCAAGAGGGCATCACGCCCAGCGCTTAACTTCATGAACATCACCTGTTAATAAAAAAGTGGATATATAAAGACTATTACTATTATTAAGACCCATAAGTCCTGTGGATAACATTTTTTTCTGCTTATTTTTCAATGAGTTATCTCACTAAAACCGTCCTCTAAAAACCTGTGTTTCTGGCTTACATCCTGTGTATAACCTGTGCTGAAAAAACGCACCGAATTTTATCCACACCTTATACACATCATCCTGTCAGAGTTCTCAACAGGTTGATGTAATCCTCCTCGATACGACTCTCTGTCTCGCGCAGCGCAGCGATTCGTCGACACCCGTGTAAAACGGTCGTGTGATCCCGACCTCCGAAAGCTTCCCCAATCTCCGGCAAACTGTGGCTGGTAAGCTCCTTCGCAAGCGTCATGGCAATTTGCCGCGGTCGCGCCACCGACCGACTACGTCGCTTCGACAGTAAATCGGACACCCGCAATTTGAAATATTCCGCTACCGTTTTCTGTATATTCTCGATCGATACCAACCGATCCTGCACAGCCAACAAATCCCGCAAAGCCATTTTCGCAAAATCCAGGTTAATAGGTTGCCCCGTAAACTCCGCGTTGGCGATTACTCGCCGTAAAGCCCCTTCCAGCTCACGAACATTCGAGCGAATTCGCTTGGCGATGAAAAAAGCCACTTCATCCGGAAGCGTCACACCGTGACCCGCCGCCTTGCTCATCAGAATGGCAACAGACGTTTCAAGCTCCGGCGGCTCAATGGACACCGTGAGGCCCCACCCAAATCGGGACTTTAGTCGCTCCTCAAGACCATGCACCTCTTTCGGATATCGGTCGCAGGTCAAAACGATTTGCCGCTGCCCCTCCAATAACGCGTTAAAGGTGTGAAAAAACTCTTCTTGCGAGCGTTCCTTGCCAGCAAAAAACTGAATATCATCAATCAACAAGGCGTCCAGCGAACGATACGATCGTTTGAACTCGGATATCGTATTGTGCTGCAGCCCGCGCACCATATCGCCGACGAAACGTTCGGAACGAACATAACTTACCCTGGCGCCGGGGTCCCTGCCGACAATGGCATTGCCTATCGCCTGCATCAGGTGGGTTTTGCCGAGGCCAACGCCACCGTAGATAAATAGTGGGTTGTACGATTCGCCGGGGTTCTGGGCAACCTGAATGGCGGCAGCCCGGGCGAGCTGATTGCTTTTGCCCTCAACGAAACTCTCGAAAGTAAATGCAGGATCCAGCCGACTCGCGATCGGCAGGGGTGGCTGCCGCCGAAACCCGGATGCTGGAGCGGGAGCGGGTGCAACCGCTGTCGCCACATTATCGTCTGACCGTGGCCGCTCTCGTGAGCCAACTTCAAGCACCACTTCCACCGCTGATTTGAAGCCGTGAACCAGCTCCTGAATCCTTTCTACATAGTGTTCGTTCAACCAGTCAACGACGAACCGGTTCGGGGCCAGCAGTGTCAGCTTCCGTTCATCTTCAATTGCCTGAAGAGGCCGGATCCAGGTGTTGAACGGCTGTTCCGGTAATTCCGCTTTCAATTCGCGGATACAGAGATTCCAGAGTGTCGATTCAGCCTGCAACGGGGTCCCCGACGATGAGTTGGCGGAAGGTCAAGAAAGAGACAAGACCGCGAATTCTATAACGTCTATGGCAACCGCGCCACAGAGGAAATAAGGACCGCTTGCGTTGTCGTCGGCGCCTATCTTCTATTGACACTATTTACCGCCCCGCGTACTCTTGCCGGCTTTCTTTCGCCGGGGCATAAAGCCCAAGGCAAACAAGCAGGTATAAGGCAAATGAAACGCACGTTCCAGCCCAGCAGAATCAAGAGGGCACGCACCCATGGCTTTCGAGCGCGCATGGCCACTAAAGCCGGTCGTCTGGTCCTTAAGCGCCGTCGCGCCAAGGGGCGGGCGCAGCTGACGCCCTAAAAGAGCAAGCGGCGGAGACGACCACGAGCGCTTTACAGCGGAGCCATCCCGAAGTCGGTCGCTTCAGCTTCCCTCAAGCGACGCGCTTGCTTGACGCCAAAGACTATGGACGAGTCTTCGGCAAAGCGCAGCGCAGTCGCGATCGCTTGTTCACGATTCTGTATCGAGACGAACAGACTACCGGCGCAAGGCTGGGCCTCGCGATATCGAAGAAAAACTGTCGCTTAGCCGTTGGTCGAAACCGTATCAAGCGGCTTGTGCGAGAATCTTTTCGCCAGCACCGGCAGGCACTCGGCAATCTCGACATAGTCGTTTTGAATAAGCCCGGCACACACCAGGCAAGCAACAAGGCGCTCTTTGAGAGCCTCGAAAAACACTGGCAGCGATGTCAGATGGACCTACGAGACCAGGCAGGAAAAACATCAGATGGATAATCAACGGTTGATGCTTTGGGCGTTCTTTGGCTTGATGCTCTGGTTCACCTATCAGGCATGGCTGCAGGATTATCCGCCCACGCAAGCGCAGACCATTGCGCAAGTCTCCGAACAACAGCAGGCAGCCGCGCCGGACCAGGCGCTTCCGGAGCTGCCCGGGCTGACAGAGCCGGTCGTGGGTGACGCCGCACCGCGCATGACCCCGGCGCTGGAACAGCCGCCCATTGACGAAACCATATCCACCGAGGAAGCGCGCATTGTTACGGTGCGTACGGATGTGCTCAATCTCGAAATACGCCTCCGCGGCGCGACCTTGCAACGAGCGACCTTGAGCCGCTACCCGGTGGCCAAAGACGACCCCGATACCCTGGTCGCGTTGCTGAATCCGGCTCATGCTGATCTGGGCCTCATTCAAACCGGCCTGAATGCTCGCGGAGAGGGCGACAAGCCCAGTCACCAGGCCCTGTTTTCAACGCCGGCCACGCACTATGAACTCAATGGCGACGACGCTCTCGAAATACCGTTCACCTGGAGTAATGACGCCGGCATTCGAGTCGAGAAAACGATTCGGCTCCGCCGCGGCAGTTACGCTATTGAGATCGAGCAAAAAATAGTTAACGGCTCAGCCCTTGAGTGGCAGGGTGCGGCGTACGCACAACTGCAGCGGCGCTCAAAAACCGTAGAGCGATCCATGTTCGACGTCGATACATATTCTTTTGACGGGCCGATCATTTACGATGGAGAAAAGGCAAGCAAACTGAAGCGCGATGATCTGCTGGAAGATGGGCCCTTCAGTTTTTCCACACAGGCAGGCTGGCTGGCCGAGATCCAGCACCACTTCCTGACCGCCATTGTGCCTCCGGCAGGAACGGAGCAACGATACAACGTGTCCGTTCGCGGTGATGTGTCGCTCGCCAGCGTTATCGGCCCAACCCAAACCGTATCTCCCGGTGCAGAGGCGGTATTTACGACCACGGCTTTTATTGGACCGAAGCTGCAGGCGCAACTCGACAAAATAGATCCCACCCTAAAGTTGACGGTCGACTACGGCTGGCTGACGCTCATCTCCGAGCCACTGTTCTGGCTGCTCAGCAAAGTCTTTTCGTTTTTTGGCAACTGGGGGCTGGCGATTATCCTCGTTACCGCCATGATCAAGGGAGCGTTCTACAAGCTTACCCAGGCCAGCGGTCGCTCCATGGCAAAAATGCGGGAAATACAACCGCGCATGAAGGCATTGCAGGATCGATACAAAGACGATCGTCAGGCGTTGAGCCAGGCAATGATGGAGTTATACAAGCGAGAGAAAGTGAACCCGGCGGCCGGTTGTTTGCCGATTCTCATTCAAATGCCGTTTTTCCTCGCCTTCTACTGGGTCCTGCTCGAAAGCGTGGAAATGCGACAGGCGCCGTTCGTGTTCTGGCTTACTGACCTCTCGACCCGCGACCCATATTTCATTTTGCCGATTATCATGGGTGCAGCCATGCTGTTTCAGCAGCGGCTCAATCCCGCACCAGCGGATCCGGTGCAAGCGAAAGTCATGCAGGTGATGCCGATCGTCTTTACCGGATTTTTCGCGTTCTTCCCCTCCGGCCTGGTGCTTTACTGGGTAACCAATACGGTTCTCTCCATTGCGCAACAGTGGCGCATCAACAAAGTGGTAGCGGAAGAGGGCAAAAAGGGCGGCAACAAGAAAAAGCCGAAAAAGAAAAAAAGCGACTAGCGACGACGGCCGCTGTGATTTCATAGCACCATGTCTCAAACCAGCGCTTACGTGGAAGATACAATCGTCGCGAGCGCTACGCCCGCCGGCGTAGGTGGTGTCGCCGTGGTCCGCATCTCCGGCCCAGGCGTGGAACACATCGGCGCACAGATTCTTGGGCGGCTTCCAGCACCACGAGCGGCCAAACTGGCAACCTTCCGTCATTCAAACGGCAACGCGCTCGATCAGGGCATCGCCCTCTATTTTCCCCGACCCGGTTCTTTCACCGGTGAGTCTGTGCTGGAGCTACACGGCCATGGCGGCCCCGTGGTTGTCGCCGCCATTATCGATGCCGTCGTGAAGCTCGGTGCACGCCGGGCGGAGCCGGGTGAGTTTTCAAAACGGGCCTTTCTCAACGGCAAGCTCGACCTGGTACAGGCGGAGGCAATTGCCGACCTGATTGGCAGCGGCACCGAGCAAGCGGCGCGCGCGGCGATGCGATCGTTGTCGGGCGTGTTCACGAAAACCATCGACGCGCTTGAAGAGCAGCTAATTCGTTTGCGCCTGCATGTCGAGGCAGCCATTGATTTTCCCGAAGAGGAAATCGATTTCTTAAGCGACCAAAAACTCGCGCAGCGAATTGCCGAATGCGCCGCCGCGTTCGCCGCGATCCGCAAATCAACCTCTATCGGTCGCGTGCTGCGAGATGGCTATCAGATCGTCATTGTCGGTGAGCCCAATGTTGGCAAGTCCAGCCTGCTCAATCTTCTTAGCGGGCAGGAAGCCGCGATTGTTACCGAGATAGCCGGCACAACCCGCGACATACTCAGAGAGCACATAAAGCTCGACGGCCTTGCCGTGGAGTTGATCGACACCGCGGGCCTGCGCAGCAACCCCGACCTGATTGAGGCCGAGGGGATTCGGCGGGCCAAAGCCGCGCTGCAAACAGCCGATGCCGCGTTGTGGATTCAGGATGCTTCAAAAACAGGCGGCGACCCCGATAATCGCGGTCCCGCCGAAGAGCTGCCCACCGACATTCCGGTTGTGGTGGTGCAAAATAAAATTGACCTTGTGGCAACCGCCACCAGCCTTGCGGCGCCACGGGAGGGGACCGTACATGTGTCCGCAAAAACCGGCGCTGGCCTGGATGATCTGATTGCAAAGATAAAAGAGCTGGCCGGCTATGAAGATCTCGGTGAGGGGGCTTTTACGGCACGTCAACGACACCTCGATGCACTGGCGCGGGCGCAGCGGCATTTTGAACAGGGGCGCCGGGCGCTGGACGAGGCAAAATCAGGAGAGATTTTTGCCGAAGAACTGCGCCTTGCTCAACAGGCACTCGGGGAAATCACCGGTGTTTTTTCCAGCGACGACCTGCTCGGAAAAATATTCTCGGAATTTTGTATCGGTAAGTAGGCGCGGACGCGCGCCCAGGCCCGTGAGCGTCACCCTAACCCTAACCCAGCAAGCCTTCGCGCCGATACAGCCGCGCGCACAGCCATGTAGCCAGCACGCCGAGCACCAGCGTACCCAACACAGAGATAACAACGTGCAACAGGTTCATGGGTTCGTTCTTGATCAGGTTCACCAGCAACAGGTGCTGACTCAGGCTTGGAACAAACATGAGCGCCGTGCTGGAGCGAATCATCAGAATGCTGACAACCATTATCGGCAGAGTGGGCGCAAGCAGAACCACGCTGACCCAGGTTTGTGCTTCTTTGTAACTCTTCGTGAAAGACGCCACCAGCGTCATCAGCGCCGCGCCGAGGAGTGTGAACGGCACCAACAGCAGGAATCCGATCAACACCACATCCGGACCAAAGTTCGGCGTCATGCCCAGCTGCTCCAGTGGCACAAACTTGAGCGCGACAAAAAAGGCCGACAGGCTCAGGAACAACGACAAACTCATGAACAGGCACGCGGCCAGAATCTTGCCGACGATCAGCTGGCTTCGAGTAACCGGCAGGCAGAGCAGAGGTTCCAGTGAGCCCCGCTCCCGCTCGCCAGCCGTCGAGTCGATCGCCAGGTTCATGCCGCCGGTCAGCAAGGCGAAAATAAAAAAGTAGCTCAGCATGCCGAGCAGCATCGCGGAGCGACCGCTCGGAGTGGACACATCAACCAGGTCGATATTGAGCGGGCGCATGACCAGCGGACTCACGCCGCGCAAGGTAAGCCGCATCCCGGCCAGTTGCTGGCTGTACTCATTGAGAGCACCGATAACCCGGCCCGACTCTCGCTCGGCGGTCCGATCTGCCCGATCTGAAATAACCTCGATACGGGCAGGTGTGGCCGCACTCAAATCCTCGCCGATCGATGCAGGAATGATAACGACGACGTCGCGGTCGCCAGCACTAACGGCCTGCAACGCCGCAGCGCGATCGACCGGTGCATCACCCGCCACAATGTTGCGGCTCTCCAGAAAGCGCAATAAATTAGGCGCGTGTTCGGCGCCGATTACCGCCAGGTCGAGCACTTCGTCGGTGTCGGCCAGGGACTGTTTCAGCGATAAATTGATAATGAAAGCAAACAGGATCGGGCCAAACAACGGACCCAGCAACAGCGCTGACAAGAGCGTGCGGCGATCCCGAAAATTATCGAGAACCTCTTTTCGAAATACATTGCCAAGCGCTCCGGTCATGATGCCTCCATGCCGCCGATGGCCTGGACAAAAGCATCTTCAAGATCGTCACAGCCGGTACGCGCGCGAATATTGTCGGGCGTGTCATGCAGCGCTACCCGACCGGCGGCAATGATGACGATCTCATCGCACAGCGCCGCTACCTCCTGCATGACGTGGCTCGAGAACAGCACGCACTTGCCTTCGTCCTTGAGCTTTCTTATCAGGTCTCGCAGGGAGCGAGTGGCCATCACATCGAGGCCGTTGCTCGGCTCGTCCAGAATAATATTATTTGGCTGATGCACGAGGGCGCGGGCCAGCGCGACTTTGGTTTGCTGTCCCTGTGAAAAGCCCTTGCTGCGGCGATCCGCAAAATCACCGATGCCAATTTCATCAATGACGGTCTGCACCCGGCCGTCGATATCTTCGGCGGCCAGCCCGTACAGTAGGGCGTAATAACGAATGTTCTCTCTGGCGGTCAGGTGCGGATAAAGGCCGGCACCGTGCGGCAGCGCCCCGATGACGCGGCGCGCCTGCAGTGGCTCTTGCAACACATCAATGCCGTCTATAAAGGCGCTACCGCTGTCAGGCGTCAGCACGGTGTACAGCGCTCGCAAGGTCGTCGATTTGCCCGCGCCGTTGGGGCCCAGCAAACCCGTAATGCGGCCATCCCTGGCTTCGAAACTGACGCCACGAACGGCTTCCACAGGGCCAAACGATTTAAACAGATTGTCGACTTTTATCACGGCGCGGGCCCAGAGATGCCGAGGAAAAAAGGCATGGCAAACAGCTGTTCCAGACAGGCTGTGTCGAGATTCTCCGACCCCGCCTGCTCGACAAAGTCGGCAATGACGTCTGGCATACAGCCGCGCGCCGCCTGACCATGGCCTTGTTGCTTGCCGGTCAGGAGTAACGCATTCGAGAGCTCCAGTGCAGCGAGCTCGGCGAAACCGGGCGGCGTAATCGGATCGGCTTCACCCGAGAGCAGCAATACCGGCAGGTCGGTTACCAGCGGCGTCTTGAAGCCGTCATCTATGACCCCTTGTGGCCAGACAGAACAAAGCGTCCGCAAAGTTTCAACCATGAGCGGGCCGATATAGGTCTGTTCGAGGTCTTGCTCGGAAATGGCCTCACCCGTGAAAAAGGGCACGTCTTCGGTGCAAACGACGGCATTGTGCATCCCCATGCTCAGGGCGTCCGCAAGCGTGTCCCTGATAGTCAGATATTGCGATGCGATTGGCGCAAAGCGGCCATGAACGGCCTCGTCAATCAGGAACGGAATCAGGGCGACGGTAGTCGGGTGGTAGGAAAGCAGCCGTATTGCTCCGGCCAATTCCTCTTCGGTGAACACCATTGTCTCAGTGTGACCGCTGACCGGATGTGCAACGGTGACGGTTTCGGGCTCGAAGGCCAGTCGTAGCCGGAGCTCAACAAAGGCCGCGGCCAGATTCGGAAAGCGCTGCTGGCAGGCCTCGCTTTCTGCGCAGCGGGCGAAGGTCCTGTCCAGGGCGTTTTGCGCTTCGGTGGCGATCGCCGGGCCAAGGGCCATCTGCGGTGGCAGCACCCCGTCGAGAATGACGGAGCGAGTCGACTCCGGGTAGCGACGGGCAAAGTGCTGCGCCACGCGCGTACCATAGGAAATCCCGTAGAGATTGAAGCGTTCGTAACCGAGCGCCACGCGCAGCGCTTCGAGATCGGTTACGGCAACGCTGGTCGTAAAGTAGCGCGGATCATGAGGCAACGACTCCAGGCAAGCCCTGGTTCCCTCGAGAATCTGCTCACGGAGCATTTGTCCCTCCACAATCGAGTCGTCCACAGCGCAATCCATGGGGGCCGAGTCGCCAGTGCCGCGCTGGTCCAGCAGCACGATGTCACGGGTGCGCCGAATTTTCTCGAATGCCTGCCGGGTAGCCGCGTAGAACAGGGTGCTCGCCTGCCCCGGCCCACCGGCGATGGGTACCAGGGGGTCTGGCTCCGGCTCAAGGCTCAACGCGGCAATGACGGCAACCCGAAGCTCGAGCATTTTTCCGTCTGGTTCGGCCGGGTTTTCCGGGCGCAGAAATACGCCACAGCGCGCCGGGAAGCTCGCGTAGGCAGGCCCCGCCGTAATGCGACAGTCCTCCAGCTCAAGAGATGGTGCCGCGTGTGCGATCGAGACCAGCAGGGTTAGCAGTACGGTCGTTGTGAGGTGTTTGCGGAAGCTCAAGCGGGACGCCTGCTATAGGAAAGCGCGCTATCTTCCCCGTTGCCCGCAGGCAAGTAAAGTCGGCGGTGTGGCCAATCCGGGCGGATTGGTGGCGACAGGGAAGTCAGGACGATAGAATTCCCGCTTTCTGCATGCCAACGGTCAAGCAATGTCTGCTGACAAACAATTCGATGTAATCGTGATCGGTGGTGGTCACGCTGGCACGGAAGCGTCGCTTGCGGCCGCCCGTTCGGGCGCGCGTGCGCTTCTGGTTACGCACAGCGCAGCGACGCTCGGACAAATGAGTTGCAACCCGGCCATCGGCGGCATCGGCAAGGGTCACCTGACCAAAGAGATCGATGCGCTGGGGGGCGCGATGGCAAGCGCGATTGATCGCGCGGGGATTCAGTTTCGTACGTTGAATGCGAGCAAAGGGGCTGCCGTGCAAGCGACCCGCGCGCAAGCGGATCGCGAGCTTTACCGCAACGCAATTCGCGGCCTGCTGGAAGGACAGCCGGGTCTGCAAATTTTTGAACAAGCCGTTGATGATCTGATCGTTGAAAAAGACCGCATCGTCGGTGTGGTCACGGCGCAGGGGATCCGGTTTCTTGCGTCAAGCGTCGTCCTCACCGTGGGTACTTTCCTTGGTGGCCGAATGCTGCTTGGCGACACTGAAAAAACGGGTGGCCGGGCGGGCGATCCGGCATCCAACCGCCTCGCGGATCGGCTGCGGGAATTGCCGTTTCGCGTCGCCCGCCTGAAAACCGGAACACCGCCAAGACTGGCTCGGGACAGTCTCAATTACGACGTCATGACGCCACAACCGGGCGACAGACCATGCCCGGTGTTTTCGTTTCTGGGCCGCCGTCGCGAACATCCGCGGCAGGTCGAATGCCATATCACGCAGACTTGTGAGGAAACCCACGACATCATTCGCGGTTCGCTGCACGAGTCACCGATGTACATGGGCGTCATTGAGGGCGTCGGTCCACGGTACTGTCCGTCGGTCGAGGACAAGGTGGTGCGTTTCGCCGATCGGCGCTCGCACCAGATTTTCGTCGAACCGGAAGGGCTCGAGTCAAACGAGGTGTATCCCAACGGCATCTCGACCAGTTTGCCCTACGAATGTCAGCAACGATTCGTGCGCTCGATTGCCGGCTTCGAAAACGCCGTCATCACGCAGCCGGGTTACGCCATTGAGTATGACTACTTTGATCCGCGCGACTTAAAGTTAACGCTGGAAACCAAATTCATATCCGGGCTGTATTTCGCCGGGCAGATTAACGGGACAACCGGATACGAGGAAGCGGCCGCTCAGGGCCTGCTGGCGGGCATTAACGCGTCGCGTCGCGCGCGGGGCGAGAGTGGCTGGTATCCAGCGCGACACGAAGCCTACTTGGGCGTGCTGATTGACGATCTAACCACTCGTGGAGTCAGCGAGCCGTATCGAATGTTCACCAGCCGCGCCGAATATCGACTGTTGCTGCGCGAAGACAACGCCGACGCACGGCTGACGCCGACCGGCCGGGACCTGGGTCTGGTGAATGAGCGGCGCTGGCGGGTTTTCGGCGCAAAACAGGAGGCGGTCGGAGAAGAGCAGGCTCGCCTCAGCAATATCATTGTGCGTAAAGCAGACCTTACCGGGTCGGACGCCGACGTGTTGGGGCCGGGTTTTCAACGCGAGGTTCACGCCATTGAGCTGTTGCGCCGACCGGAGCTGAACTATCCAGCCATCACCTCGCTCTCCAGCGTTGGTGCGGGCGACTGGCGCGCCCGCTTCGACGCCGAGCAGGCGGAGCAGGTCGAAAAACAGCTCGACGTACAGGCAAAATACCAGGGGTATATTGAGCGGCAGCAGCGTGAAATTGATCGTCATTCCCGGCAGGAGTCGCTGGTTCTCCCGGACGACATTGATTATTCCTGTGTGATCGGCCTGTCCAACGAGGCTCGCCAGCGCCTGACCGCGACCCGGCCGACCACGCTCGGACAAGCCTCAAGACTTGAGGGTGTCACGCCCTCAACCGTGTCGCTGCTGCTCATACATCTCAAAAAGAGGGGCCTGCGCAAATCGGCCTGATAAATTCGCGGTGTGCCCCGCACCGCAATGTCGGCAATGGGGTATCCTGCAGCGTCTTCACAAGCACGACGAGCGGCCCTGGTCCAATGGACTTTTTCAACATACGCAGCAAATTTGGTGTTGGCGTGCTGGCGTTTCTATTGCTGTCGCTGGCCGCCTGCGGGCCGCCCTCGCAGCTTGCGGACCGGGCACTGAACAGGGCCATCGGCCCGGAGCCGGAAACGCTCGACCCGCAACTGGCACGGACGACGCAATCGCATACCGTATTGCGAGACCTGTTCGAGGGCCTGCTGACCTATACGGCGGATGGCCAGCTGGTGGGTGGTGCCGCGGAACGCTGGGTCGTCTCCGAGGACGGTTTGACGTATACGTTCTGGTTGCGGCCGGAAGGCCGCTGGTCGAATGGCAGCCCGGTCGTTGCTGAGGACTTCGTCTACAGCTTCCGCCGCCTGGTCGATCCAAAAACAGCGGCCTTTTACACGGAAACACTGATTAACGTCAAAAACGCGGCGGCGATTATTGCGGCAGAGAAGGCCCCGGAGACCCTGGGCGTAACCGCCAGTGATCGCCTTGAGCTGACTATTTCGTTGCAAGAACCCACGCCCTATTTTTTAAGCCTGCTCGCACTCGCCGCTACGTGTCCCGTCAACCAGGGTTCCGTGGTGGCACACGGCGATCAATTCACGCGACCGGGCAACCTGGTCAGTAACGGCGCCTACAAACTGGATACCTGGGAGCTCGGGTTGCAGCTCGTGCTTGGTCGCAACGACCACTACTGGAACAACGCCGGTACGGCCATTGATGTGGTTCGATTTCACGTAACGCCGATGCCGAGTGCTGAACTGTTTCGTTATCGCGCTGGCGAGCTTGATATAACCAGCACGGTGCCGACAGAGGCGTTCGCCCAGCTGCGTCGCGATCGACCGCAGGAACTTCGTGTCGCGCCGTTTCTGAGCACTTACTACTACGGCTTCAATCTGCACCACGAAGAGCTTGGGAACAATTTGAAATTGCGTCAGGCGCTGTCGATGGCGATCGATCGTGAGGCGCTGACCGAAAAGGTGGTCGGTCGCGGCGAGCTCCCGGCCTATAGCTGGGTTCCGCCGGGCGTTAACCATTATGAACCGCGCCTGCTTTCCTACGCCGATATGAGCACAGAAGATCGTCAGGCGACGGCACGACGCCTCTATGAGGAAGCCGGCTATAACAGCACCAACCCGTTGCAGATAGAGCTGCGTTACAACACCTCCGAAACGCACCAGCGTCTTGCCGTTGCTGTTCAATCCATGTGGCGCGATGTGCTGGGCTTCGAGGTCACGCTGATCAATGAAGAGTTTCGGGTGCTGGTGGACAATATGCGCGCAATGAAAATCACGCAGATTTTTCGCACCAGCTGGAACGGCGACTACAACGACGCCTATTCCTTTCTCGCGTTATTCGAGAGCGGCAACCCGTCCAACATGACCGGCTACGACAACGCGGAATACGATTCACTTCTGCGACGGGCCGAAATGCAGCAGGATGCGACGCGCCGGCAACTGTTTCTCGAGGAGGCGGAACGCGTTTTGCTGGCGGACCACCCGCTGATACCCATTTATTTCTATGTCAGCAAACACCTCGTTCGGCCGAGTATTCGTGGCTGGCAGGACAACGTGCTGGATTACCATCACAGCCAACATCTGAGTTTTGACGCCAGCGAATCATCGCATCAGCGTCCCGGCGCTTTGTAACCCGGTCGGGCCGGGCACGCCATCATGCAGCAACGAGGTGTACTCCGTTTTGCTTTGACGCGCCTTTTGAGTGCCATCCCCACCTTGTTTCTCATCATCGTTCTCGCCTTCCTCATGATGCATGCTGCGCCGGGCGGTCCCTTCGACGAAGAGCGGGCTATGCCGGCCGAAACAGCGGCCAACATAGAGCGCGCCTATCACCTGGACGAATCCCTGCCGCGCCAGTTCACGCGTTACTTCGGCGCTTTGTTGCAGGGGGACCTGGGGCCGTCCTACCGTTATCCGGGTTACAGCGTCACGGACCTGATGAGCGGTGCCGCGGCACTGTCGTTGCGACTGGGCGCGCTGGCCATGTTGCTGGCGCTGCTCCTCGGGGTGGCCGTGGGCGTGCTGGCCGCTTTGCGCAAGAACACGCTTGTCGATCGCTGTGTCAGCGGGCTTGCGATGACCGGAATATCTGTGCCGATCTTCGTGATCGCGCCGCTTTTCGTGCTGGTTTTCGCGGTCAACCTGGGCTGGTTGCCCGCCAGCTGGAGCGGCAGCGAAAGCAGTTTGCGTTACCTGTTGCCGGTGATCGTGCTGGCATTACCGCAGGCGGCTTATGTGTCGCGTCTGACCCGCGCCAGCATGATAGAAATCATGAACAGCGATTTCATACGCACGGCGCGAGCGCAAGGCCTGGATACCCTGACGATCGTTGGTCGGCATGCCCTGCGGCCCGCCATGCTGCCGCTGCTGTCGTATCTTGGGCCGGCGATCGCAGCGGTTCTGACCGGTTCGGTGGTCGTGGAACAGATATTCGGCATCCCCGGACTCGGTCAGTTATTCGTGCGTGCGGCGCTCAATCGTGATTACACGCTGGTCCTTGGCATTGTAATTTTCTATGCCACACTCGTCATCGTCCTCAATTTCCTGGTCGATATTTTCTACGCCATGCTCGACCCCCGAATCCGCAACCGATGAGCTCACTGGCGGCACTTGGCCAGTTAGGCCGGCAGCTTGCGCAAAGCCGCGTCGTGTTGGTGGCTGGTGGCATTCTGCTGCTGCTTGCGCTGCTGGCGATCATCGGGCCTTTGCTCAGCACCCACAGCTATCTCGATTCGAATCTGGATGCACGCCTTGTTGCGCCGACCGGTTCAGACATGCGCTGGTTCGGTACCGATGATCTCGGCCGCGACCTGTTCGTCCGTACCTGGCTGGGCGCGCGGATCACGCTGGCGGTAGCCGTTGTTGCGACCTTCGTGAGCCTGGTGATCGGGGTGGTTTATGGCGCGATCGCAGGCTACGTTGGCGGCAAGGTCGATGCCGTCATGATGCGGCTGGTCGACACCCTCTATGCGCTGCCGTTTATCTTTTTCGTCATTTTGCTCATGGTGTATTTCGGCCAGAACTTCTTGCTGATTTTTGTCGCGATTGGTGCCGTCAACTGGCTTGACATGGCGCGCATCGTTCGCGGTCAGACGCTGGGCTTAAAGGAGCGCGAGTTCATCGAGTCGGCGCGCCTGATGGGCGTGTCTCCGACACGCATCGTGTTCGGCCACATCACGCCAAACCTGATGGGTATCGTGGTCGTCTATATTACGCTGACCGTACCGCAGGCCATTCTTATCGAGTCATTCATGAGCTTTCTCGGGCTTGGAATCCAGGAGCCGGAAACGTCGCTGGGGTCTCTCGTGAACAACGGTGTACGACACATGGAAAGCGCGCCCTGGGTGTTGTTGGTGCCGGCAACCTTACTGGCGCTGATCCTGATGTGTTTCAATTTTCTCGGCGACGGCCTGCGCGATTTGCTCGACCCGAAGGAGAGGGCCGAGTGACGTTGCTGGACGTCAGTGACCTGGAGATTCGGTATCGCCGCGTGCAACGGCCGGTTGTCGACCGGCTGAGCTTTTCGATAGCGAAGGGCGAGAGCGTGGGTCTTGCCGGTGAGTCGGGCTCGGGAAAAACACAGACCGCGCTGGCCATCATGGGCTTGTTGCCAGCAACGGCCAGCACCGGTGGCAGTATTTGCTACGCCGGGCAGGAGCTGCTCGGCGCCAGCAAACGCGAGTTAAACAGAATTCGGCCGCGACGCGTCGCCATGGTTTTTCAGGACCCCGGTGCGGCACTGAACCCCTATCTGCGCATCGGCGCGCAGTTGCGACGCATACTGTTGCAGCACAAGCTGGCGGCGGACAAGGAAAGTAAAGAGCGGGTGATCCGGATGCTGGCCAGAATGGGCCTGCCCGACCCCAGGCGTCAGTACGACGCTTATCCGCACCAGCTCTCAGGAGGAATGCGGCAGCGGGTGATGATTGCCTCGGCATTGCTCGCAGAACCAGAGCTGCTGATTGCCGATGAGCCAACGACCGCTATTGATGCCACCGTGCAGGTGCAGATTCTGCGTCTGTTGTACGACTTGCGCAAAGAGATGGACATGGCGTTGCTGCTGATAACGCACGACCTCGGCATAATTGCCGGCCATTGCGAGCGCGTATTGGTGCTGGAGGAGGGGCGCTTACTGGAGCAGGGGTCAACGCAAAAGGTCTTTGAAAATGCCGACGACCCGCGCGTCCGAGCGATGTTGGAGGCGGTTCGTTACCGACCCGGCCTGGCGGTTGAGCTTCGCAACGCTGAGCGCAAATCGGTGCTGGAGGTCGAGCAGCTCTCGGTTGCCTATACAGAGCCGGACCCGGATCGGATGTGGGGAAAAACGGAGCTGATCGCCGTGCAACCGCTCGACCTTGGAGTAAGGCCGGGAGAAACGCTGGCGATCGTGGGTGAATCGGGTTGTGGAAAAACCAGCCTCGCACGCGCGATTCTGGGTTTGATCATTGGACGCGGCGGGACCGTCAGTTTCTTTGGCCGTGAGTTGTCATCGCAACTCCGGCAACGCAGCAACGCACAGCGACGACAAATGCAGCTGGTTTTTCAAGACCCGGCCGCATCATTGGATCCGGCGATGTCTGTGGGTGCGGCCATAACCGAACCCTTGAAAATCCATGAGCCAAAACTCAATCCGGAGGAAAGAGCCGAGAGAGTGACGCTCATGCTTCGGCGGGTGAAGCTCGACCGCGAGTTGCTGGAACGTTTTCCGCATGAGCTGTCAGGTGGGCAGGCGCAGCGAGTCGCCATCGCAAGAGCGCTCATCATCAAGCCGTCCCTTTTGATTTGTGATGAGGCCGTGGCCTCCCTGGATGGACCCGTGCGCCAGGAGGTCCTCACCCTGCTCGCCGAAGAACAACGCCGCACAGCGTTGTCGATCATTTTCATTTCCCACGATCTGGATGTCGTGCGCCAGATCAGCCACCGTGTGCTGGTGATGTACATGGGACGGGTCTTCGAGGCAACCAGCACAGCGCAGCTTTTTTCAAAACCGCTACACCCATACAGCCGCGCGTTAATCGACTGTATTGCTGCCCCTGATCCGAACCAGCGCCCACCGGAACCGCCCGTCCTGGGTGAGGCGCCTTCTTTGTTCAAACCGCCGACCGGATGTGTTTTTCATCCACGATGTCATTATGCCGCGGACCGATGCAAGCGCGAGGCGCCGCCGCAGGAGCGCCATATGGGCACCGAGGTTGCTTGCCATCGCGCGGTAGAGCTGGACCTCACTGCGGCAGGCTGAGCGGGATGGCCATCGGCGCGCCATTGATGGTCATGAGGCCCTTCTCATAGCGGACCGTCATCTCATAGTTATCACCATTGCGCTTTAGCATGCCCAGCGCCAGCAGTGTGGTCGCCTCCGGGTTGAGGGCCTGTATCAACTCGAAAAGAGAGACAGACATCGACAGGTCGACGGCGGCGATTGTCGCGAGCAGCAAGCGCGGCCAGGAGAATGGCTTGCCGTCAACGGCCTCCGGGATATTGATACTGATGGTCGTGGACAGGTCGCCCTGCGGTAACGAAACATCGAAACGCTCAACCTGGATGTTCACACCTTTGTCCAGAAGGTTCTGGATCTCGCTCAGGGCTTGCGCCGAAACCTCCGGTAACAAGACGCTACCCGGAGCAGACGACTGAGCGCCCTGCAAGGTGCCAATCAGGGTTTCCAGTAGCTGTGCATCAATACCGTTGGCGGCAAAATCCAGGTCCACATTGACCGGGCCGGTGCCGGGCACCAATACGCGTGTGAGGCTGATTGCCGAGCGGCCATTCACGCGGTCGCCATCAAGCTCGCTCTCCACGTCCAGGATGATTTCACCGAAGCCCGCCAGTGGTTCGCCAGGGCTGCTCACGGTGACCGATTCGATGGCCAGGTTTAGCGTTCCGATGCCGTAGTTATACTGACTGCGGTCCTGGTGGATCTCGAAAGTCACCAGACCTACCTCGGTGGTGACATCGTAAGAGGCCATCGTTGTTGGTTGAATGTCCCCACTGATACGGAAAGAACGACTGGCGGGATTCGTAAAAACGGTGATGTCGGCACCCGTCCAGGAGACCTGAGAGTCCGCCTCGGTCTGGCTGCCCGCGTCCATCACGAAGTGAAAACTCGAGTTTCCGGTCAGGCCAATACGGCTATATATGGTGCCGGGAAGATCCGTTAGTGAGCCATCACCATGGTCCAGTTTCATCGTTGACACACTGCTGCCGAGGCCGGGTTCGAGCGACCCTTCTTCGCGGCCCAGGGAGGCCAGTGGCAGCAGGCCATGGTCGAGCCGGGTTTCAATAATCAGACTCGCCGGTCCAGCATGGTTTTTTCCACCATCGAGGTCGAGCGAATCAAACAGCGAGCCGTCTTTCAGCGTGACACGATGGCGACCTTCGGAGGTGAACCAGCCGCGATCGAACTGCAGGGAGGTAATGACAAGGTCGTCATTTTCCGCTTCGAGCCAGCTCAGATTTTCATCGAGACTCTTCTCGGCGAGGTGCCCAACGATGCCCGGCGACAGAAAAACGATCACGGCAAGCGATAGCAGCAAGACAACAGGCCAGCGTTTCATGTCAAAAGGGCTCCGGAGATGCGGCAGAAGCCTGAATATTACCCAAAAAGTGCGCCTCAAACCGCCGGACCTATGGAAATGGATGCCGCCTGCCTCTACCATAGCGGCCTTCATAGGACCGTCGGGATTCGCCCGGGGTCACAAGGCGACGTTGAAACCAAGTGAACATACTGAAAAAAAACCAATTTCCAGCAGCAAGCGCGCTGTTTGCCCTCATTTTGCTCGCCCATGGCGCGCAGGCCTCAGGTGACCCGGCCAATGGCCGTCTCCTGGCGTACACCTGTATGGGCTGTCATGGCATTGAGGGCTATCGAAACGCCTATCCTTCGTACCGGGTGCCCCGCCTGGGCGGCCAAAAGGATGAGTACATCGTTGTGGCCCTGGAGGCATACCGGGATGGCAAGCGCCCGCACCCCACCATGCAGGCGCAAGGTGGCAGTCTGACCGACCGGGCTATTGAGGATCTGGCGGCCTATTTCCAGGGTGCCGAGGTCGCGCTCGATGTGGTCAACGAAGACAGCATCGGTGATCTCGACGCCGCGAAGGCTTGCCTGGCCTGTCATGGCGAAGGCGGCGAAGCGGTCATTCCGAAACCGGCGACGTTATCGGGTCAGCAACAAAGCTATATCGAGCATGCGCTGAAGCAATATCGCGATGGCAGTCGCAGTGGCACCGTCATGAGCGCCTTTGCGGCGCAGCTTAGCGATGCGGACATTGGTAGTCTGGCGCGATTCTACAGTCGTCAGGACGGCCTGAATACGCCCGATAAATCGGAGTAGCACGTATACGGTTGGCAGCGATGGCGGCAGCAAAAACAGCGCGCACGACGGAACTGGAGCATGGCATAACGGCCATTGATACGGACTATGTGCGACCGTTGCTGGATGCAAGTCACCTGCTCGTCCAGAGTGGACGGGCCGCATTCGTTGATACGGGCACGAACTTCAGCGTGCCGTTTTTGCTTGATGGGCTGCAGCAGCAAAACCTGGATGTCGGGGACGTTGACTACGTGTTTCTGACCCACGTGCATCTTGATCATGCAGGCGGCGCCGGCAAGTTGTTGCAACGTTTGCCCAATGCCAAAGCCGTGCTTCACCCGCGCGGCGCTTCGCACATGATCGATCCGGTCAAGCTCATCAAAGGCGCAACGGCGGTATACGGCGAAAAGGCCTATCTCGAGATGTACGGTGATATTCAGGCTATCGCTGCGGATCGGGTCATCGTTGCCGAGAACGACCAGCGTTTCAGTCTCGCCGGAAGAGAGCTCAGAGCCTTTTACACAGAGGGCCACGCGCGCCACCACTATTGCCTCGATGACCCGACCTCGAGGGGGGTATTCACCGGCGACAGTTTCGGCATTTCCTACCGTGAGCTGGATACGGCACGGGGCGAATTTATTTATCCGACGACAACGCCGGTGCACTTCGATCCCCCGGAGGCGCACAAGGCGATTGATGCCATCATGGCGTGTGAGCCGCAGCAGCTTTATCTGACCCATTATTCCCGGGTTACGGATCTGGCCAGGCTGGCGGCCGATATGCATCGGCGCATTGACGACTTTGTGGCCATCGTGCAGCGACATGCCAACGACGCGGAGCGCACCGCGGCGATTCATGCGGACATGTATCAATATTTCTTGCAGCAATTGCGCGAGCATGGCTGCAGCCACAGTGACCAGGCCTTGCGCGAGTTGCTTGAAATGGATGTTAGATTGAATTCAATGGGGCTCGAGTTCTGGCTCGACCACGCCGCCTGATCGGGAGGCCATAGAATGCAGGATTTTCGTGCGTACCGTATCGACCAGCAAGATGGCAACATCGTCGCCGGATTTTGTCGCCTGCGGCTTGACGACCTGAGTAGCGGCGATGTTGTAGTCAAAGTCAGTCACTCGACGATCAACTACAAGGATGCGCTGGCGGCAACCGGCAAAGGCCGAATTCTGCGCCGGTTTCCGCTGGTTGGCGGAATCGATCTTGCCGGGACGGTGGTTAGCTCACAGAACGATGAGTTCGAGCCCGGTATGTTGGTGCTGGCCAATGGCGGTGGCCTGAGCGAAACACGCGATGGTGGCTACGCCGAATACGCACGGCTGCCGGCCGAGGTCGTTGTGCCAATACCGGCGGAGATGAGTGCGGCGCAGGCAATGCAAATTGGCACCGCGGGTTACACGGCCGCGCTGGCGATTCATCGCATGGAACAAAATGGTCAGGACCCCGCTAACGGGCCGGTCGTGGTGACTGGCGCCAGCGGTGGCGTGGGCAGTCTTGCGATCGACATGCTGAGCGGGCGTGGCTACGAAGTGGTGGCACTCACCGGCAAGCAAAACGAGGTCGACTACTTACGTAGCATCGGTGCTGGAAAAGTATTGTTGCGCAGTGAAGTCGACTACGGTCGGCGCCCCATGGAGAAGGCCGGGTGGGCCGGCGCGATCGACAATCTGGGCGGCGAAGCGCTGGCCTGGCTGACGCGGACGGTGGGCTACGGTGGCAACATCGCGTGCATTGGCCTGGCGGCTGGCATCGAACTCAATACGACGGTGCTGCCATTCATTCTTCGGGCCGTGTGTTTGCTGGGAGTTAATTCGGTGGACACGCCGCGAGACCTGCGCCTTACGGTGTGGCGCCGCATCGGGTCTGACCTGCGACCTTCGCACCTCGACCAGATTGCCGGCAACACGATTGGTTTTAGTGACTTGCCGAAGAAATTCAATGCGTTCATTGACGGCACGGTAGTGGGCCGCACGGTGGTAGAAATTGCGTGAGTTTGGGTGTGCGCAAGGGTCGACCTGACGCGCGACCAGGCCAAAGAGGATCGCAAATCATGACGCTGAAATCAGTTGCAGCAATTGCTCTGTTGTTACTTTGCTGCGCCCCGCCATCACTGGCGCATGACGCAACCCAAACGGGTACGCAACTGATCCTCCTGGGAACCGCCGGCGGTCCATCCACCAAGAAAAACCGTTCGCAACCCGCTAACGCTGTCGTGGTAAATGGAGATATTTACATCGTGGACACGGGCGACGGCGTTGCGCGCCAGTTGACGCTTGCCGGGCTGTCGGTTGCCGATGTCCGGGTCATTTTCATTACCCACAACCACGCCGATCATATGGCCGACTACGGCACCTTGTTGTTGCGCTCCTGGTTGACGGGGCGCCGTGATGTCATACAGGCTTTCGGCCCGCCGCCGCTGGAAAACATCACCTCCAGCTATCTCGACTACATGCGCTGGGATATCGATCTCAAAGTACGTGACGAGGGGCGGCCGCCACTGGACCGACTAATCGACGCCAACGACATTAAGACGGACGGCGTTATCTATGAAGATGAGAACGTCAAAGTAACGGTTTTTACCGTGACCCATGGCGCGGCAAAACCGGCCTATGGCTATCGCTTTGATAGCGCCGACAAAAGCATCGTTTTCTCCGGCGACACCACGCCGAACCAAAACCTCATTAAAGCGGCCAAAGGGGCGGATATCCTGGTGCACGAGGTGGTGAGCGTTGCCTCCGTAGACGCCATGATCGCGCGAGTGGCGCCCGGCAACGACGCCCTGAGGCGCCATATCCTGAACAACCACACAAACACCGACGAAGTGGGTGAGATCGCGACCGCAGCGGGTGTCAAAATGCTGGTCTTGTCGCACTTTGGCGGTGCCGGAGATCCGGTTTACGACCAACCCGAGGTCTGGGAGGCGGCCGTAAGAAAGCGCTACTCGGGACCACTCATCATCGGTGAAGATCTGGCGATTATCGAGTAATTGAGGCGCACTCTGTGCCCGGTCATCAGAGCCGGTTGCCGCTGAAAAGCCAGCATTCACAAGCCCTGTAGAAAATGATACGGCCGGTCAATTTGGGAACCGACCCTCCGCTGGTTTAGACTCCGGCCCCCCCTATTTTAATCCAGATTAAAAAATGGAGAGAAAAATGCCCCAAAGCGCCGCCGCTGAATTCTGGCAAGCCCTTGATCAGGAGCGCCCCTTGCAAGTTGTGGGTACGATCAACGCCTACGCGGCATTGCTGGCAAAAAAAGCGGGCTTTCGAGCGATCTACCTGTCCGGTGCCGGCGTTGCCAATGCCTCTTTCGGTCTGCCCGACCTGGCGATGACCACGCTGAATGACGTTTGCGACGACATCCGCCGCATCACCTATGTTTGTGATCTGCCGCTACTGGTCGATGCCGATACCGGCTGGGGCGGCGCCTTTATGATCGGTCGCACGGTCCGTCAGATGAGTTTCGCCGGAGCGGCGGGCTGCCACATCGAAGACCAGGTGTCCGAGAAACGCTGTGGACATCGGCCCGGCAAGGCGTTGGTCGAAACGGGAGAAATGTGCGATCGACTCAAGGCCGCCGTGGACGGCCGCACGGACGATCGTTTTATTGTGATGGCACGGACTGATGCGCACGCGGTCGAAGGTCAGCAGGCGGCCGTCGATCGGGCGCAGGCTTACGTCGAGGCGGGTGCCGATATGATTTTCGCGGAAGCGCTAACGACTCTGGACGAGTACCAGCAGTTTACCGCGGTGATCGATGTGCCGGTTCTCGCCAACCTGACGGAGTTTGGCAAGACGCCACTGTTCACTACCGAGGAACTCGGCGGTGCCGGTATTCGTATGGCGTTGTACCCGCTGACCGCCAGTCGTGCCATGGCTGCCGCCGCGAACAATGTGTATCAAACCCTGCGAGCCGAGGGCACACAGAGATCGCTCATCGGCACCATGCAGACTCGCGACGAGCTCTACGAGGTACTCGGTTATCACGAATACGAAGACAAACTGGATAGCTTGTTCACCGACCAGGGACTGAACACAGGCTCGGATTGAACCACGACGAGTTCTACGAGGTACTTGGTTGTCACGAATACGAAGACAAACTGGATAACTTGTTCACCGACCAGGGACTGAACACAGGATCGGATTGAACCACAGGGACACGCATCTTGAGGAGAAATAAATGACAGCAAGCAAAAAGAAAACAGGCGGCCTGGCCGGGGTCTCGGCCGGAGAAACGGCGTTGTGTACCGTCGGTAAAGAGGGCGCCGGACTGACGTACTGTGGCTATGATATTTACGACCTGGCCGACAATGCGAGCTTCGAGGAAGTGGCGCACCTGTTGTTGTACGGCAAGTTACCCAATCGCCGTGAACTCGATGTTTACATTGCCCGCCTGAAAACCATGCGCGGCCTGCCCGATGCGCTCAAGACGGTGCTTGAAATGATTCCGGGTGATGCCCATCCGATGGACGTACTACGCACCGCCGTTTCTTTTCTTGGCAATGTGGAAGCAGAAGGTGATTTTTCGAACCAGTCCGATGTGGCCGATCGTCTGTTGGCCAGCCTGCCATCCATGCTCCTTTACTGGCACCGTTTTCATGCCGATGGCAAGCGCATCGAGGTTGAAACCGACGACGATTCAGTCGCTGGACATTTCCTGCATATGTTGCACGACAAAGCGCCTGTCGACATGCACAGAAAATGCCTCGATACGACATTGATTCTTTATGCCGAACATGAGTTCAATGCCTCGACGTTTACCGCCCGCGTCATTACCGGCACCTTGTCCGACATGCACTCCGCCATCTCCGGTGCTATTGGCGCGTTACGCGGGCCGCTGCACGGCGGCGCCAATGAAGCAGCGATGGAATTAATTCAGCGCTTCGACTCACCCGAAGAAGCGACGCAGGAGGTCCAAGCGATGCTGGAGCGAAAAGACAAAATCATGGGCTTTGGTCACCGCGTCTACACGACTTCCGATCCGCGTAATTCCGTCAACAAGAAAATGTCCAAAGCGCTGGCCGAGGAAGCGGGCAATACACTGCTTTATCCGGTATCCGAAGCCATTGAAAAAGTCATGTGGGACGAGAAGAAGTTGTTCGCCAACGCGGACTTTTTCGCCGCCACGGTGTATCACTTCATGGGTATTCCGACGTATTTGTTTACACCAATTTTTGTTTGTTCACGGATTACCGGTTGGGCGGCGCATGTCATGGAACAGCGATCGAACAACAAGCTGATCCGCCCGGCGGCGGACTACATCGGCCCGTCGTTGCAGCCGTGGGTTGCGATAGAAGATCGTAAGTAGGAACAACGGTGCCGGATCAATGCTGGTCGCGCGTCAGGTCGCGCTCCTACGCCGACGCCAGGAGAATGTAAGGGCGACGACGCCAAAAGAACGAGCAGGGGCGACGACGTCAAAAGACCCTGTAGGAGCGCGACCTGACGCGCGACCAGGGCTAAGAAAAACCACGCAAGGAGACCCAATGACCAACCCCGACATCCGCTCAACCGTCCGCGCCGAGCCCGACCAGGTCCTGGTCGATATCGCGGACTACGTTTGCGATACCGAGATCAATTCCGATCTTGCCTATGAGACGGCACACTACTGCCTGATGGACGCACTGGCCTGCGGATTCCAGGCACTGGATTACCCGGCCTGTACCAAACTGCTCGGCCCGGTCGTACCCGGAGCCACATTCCCTGGCGGAGCCCGTGTTCCCGGCACCTCCTGGGAACTGGAACCGGTCATGGCGGCATTCAACATCGGCGCGATGATTCGCTGGCTGGACTTCAATGACACCTGGTTGGCGGCCGAGTGGGGACACCCATCCGATAATCTCGGTGGAATTCTGGCCACGGCCGACTATCTCAGCCGTCAGGCTCGCCTGCGGGGAGCGGCGGCGCTCACGATGGGTGACGTTCTGACCGCGATGATCCGGGCCCACGAGATTCAGGGCGTGCTGGCACTGGAGAACAGCTTCAACCGTGTGGGACTTGATCACGTGCTGCTCGTCCGGGTGGCCTCTACCGCGGTGGTGACCCGCATGCTGGGTGGCAGTCGTGAGCAGGTCATCAATGCCGTCTCCAATGCCTGGATCGATGGTGGCGCGTTGCGCACCTACCGCCATGCGCCGAACACCGGCTCGCGAAAAAGCTGGGCCGCCGGGGACGCAACCAGTCGAGCGGTTCGTCTCGCGTTGATCGCCATGACGGACGAGATGGGCTATTCGTCGGCGCTGTCTGCGAAGACCTGGGGCTACTACGACGTCTTGTTCAAGGGCAAGCCGTTCACGTTCCCGCAAGCCTACGGCAGCTACGTCATGGAAAACATTCTGTTCAAGATTTCGTATCCGGCTGAGTTCCACGCGCAGACCGCGGTCGAGGCCGCGATGACGCTGCACCAGGAGGTCCGGGATCGCCTGGATGACATCGAGAGAATTGAGGTGGAGACACAGGAACCGGGTGTGCGCATCATTGACAAAACCGGACCATTGGACAATCCCGCCGACCGTGATCATTGTATCCAGTACATGATCGCCATACCGATGATCCATGGTCGCCTGACGGCGGCAGATTATGAAGACGATATTGCCCAGGACGTTCGTGTCGACGCCCTCCGGGACAAGATGCAGGTCGTGGAGAACGAGAACTTTACGCGAGACTATTTCAATCCTGACAAACGTTATATCGGCAACGCTATCCAGGTCTTTTTCAAAGACGGCAGCAGCACGGAGCGGGTGGCCGTCGATTTCCCGATCGGCCATCGGCGTCGTCGTGACGAAGGCATTCCGGTGTTGAAACAAAAGTTCGAAGCCAGTGTTTCGAGCAAACTAAAAGCAGGGCAATGGAAGCAACTCAGCGCGTTGTGCGCTGACCGTGAGAAACTGGCGGCGACCGCCGTCGACGATTTCATGGCGTTGCTGGTAGTGTGAGATCAATCCTGATGCAGAGGACAAGCCGATGAATATCAACGCACCGAAAATCCTGAGCATGGTACTGGCACTCACCGCTTTTGGCAGTGCTCAGGCAGACGTAGTAACCACTACGGCCAACAACGGCAACCTCGTCATGGAAGACATGCCTGCGATTCCTGCCGCCATCGTTACCAGCCTGAATCGATACCAGAATGTTCGCTCGGCGGCGTTTCGCGACTGGACCGAGGATGGTCAGGGTATCTATGTAGCAACCCGTTTTGGTGATGTCCGGCAGATTCATCGCGTCGACATGCCCGGCGGCGCACGCCGGCAAATCACTTTTTACGATGAGCCGATCGGTGGCGTGCAACGACAGCCTCACGGCTCAAAGCTGACCTTTACTCAGGATGCAGGCGGTAGTGAATTTTCACAGATTTTCATGCTCGACCCGAGCGACGGTCGTACCACGATGCTGACCGATGGCGAATCGCGAAATGGTGCTGTTCTGTGGGACCGGGACGGTCGGCGACTCGCCTTTCAGAGTACGCGCCGCAACGGCGCCTCGAACGATGTCTGGTTGATGGACGCCGACGACAAGGACAGTGCCCGGGTGGTGCTTGAATCTCCGGATGGCAGCTGGTGGGGACCGATAGAGTTTTCGGCCAGCGGCAACAAGGTTCTGGTGCTCAATTACGTCAGCATCGCAGACTCCCGAGTGCACCTTCTGGATCTGGATTCCGAATCCTACCCATTGCTGGCCGGCGGCGACGCGGGCGGTGGCGCCAATTTCCCGGTGGGCTTCGCACTTGACGATGAGGGTTACTGGCTCACCACCGACCGGGGTGGGGAATTCACGCAGCTTGCGTGGCAGTCCGATGAACCCGGCTCCGAAATCGAAATCGTGACCGGCGATATCCCCTGGGACATCGGTAGCGTGGCGATCAGCCACGACCGGCGTCGAATCGCTTTCACGGCCAATGAAAACGGACTGTCTCGCATCTATCTGATGGACGCCGTCAGCCGACAGTATCGGCCGATTCAGGGCATCCCGACCGGCATTGCCTCCGGACTTACCTTTAGCCCGGATGATTCCCGCATCGCCCTCACGCTGAACACACCGCAGACACCCAGCGACACCTTTGTCATCGAGCTTGGAGGAGGTCCGCTGGACTATGGACGCCTGGTTCGCTGGACGTTTAGTGAAGTAGGTGGCCTCAATACAGACAGTTTTTCAGCGCCTGAACTGGTTGAATTTCCGACCTTCGACACGGTGGATGGCGCTCTCCGTCAGATTCCGGCATGGGTTTACAAACCCGCTGGCAAAGGGCCGTTTCCCGTGGTGGTCTCCATTCATGGGGGTCCCGAGGGCCAGGCCCGCCCATTTTTTTCCAGCACCTATCAGATGTGGCTGAAAAACCTGGGTGTCGCCGTCGTGGTGCCGAATGTGCGTGGTTCGGCGGGTTACGGCAAGAGCTATCTGGCACTGGACAACGGCTTCAAGCGCGAAGACTCAGTCAGGGATATTGGCGCGTTGCTGGATTGGATCGAGACCCAGCCCGATCTCGATTCATCGCGGGTCGCCGTATTCGGCGGCAGCTACGGCGGTTACATGGTGCTGGCAAGCTCGGTCCACTACAGCGACAGACTGAAAGCGACCGTGGACATTGTCGGAATCAGCAATTTCGTGACCTTCCTTGAGAACACCCAGGATTATCGGCGTGATTTGCGCCGCGCCGAGTACGGGGATGAGAGAGATCCCGCGATGCGGGCGTACCTGGAGAAAATCAGCCCGCTAAACAACGTGGAGCAGATCGATCTCCCCATGCTGGTCGTTCAGGGAGAGAACGATCCCCGCGTACCGGTCACCGAAGCGCGGCAAATGGTTGCCGCCCTGCGCAAACAAGGCCTGACCGTCTGGTATATGAACGCGCTGAATGAAGGCCACGGCTATCGAAAAAAAGAGAACCGGGATATTTATCAACAGGCCGTTGTATTGTTCCTGCAGCAAAACCTGCTGGGTGAGGCGCAGGCGGCGGCCGGGACCCAGTGAATCACGGCGAACTCGCGGCGAAGATCACGACGGGCACGAGGGCACTGGATCAGACGCTGCCGGCCGGGGCGGCCGAGAAGTTGGCAACACTGCTCGAAGAGCTTGCGCGATGGGGTCAACGGGTCAATCTTACCGCCATTCGCAGCCTTCGGGACATGGTCGCCGGCCACGTTCTCGACAGTCTCTCCGTACGTCCCTACCTCCTTGGACAGACGGTTATTGACGTCGGAACCGGCGCCGGTTTTCCAGGTTTGCCGCTGGCCATCGTTGAGCCAGAGCGACATTTCGAGCTGCTCGACAGCAACGGCAAGAAAATCAGTTTCGTCCAGCACATGACAGGCGAACTCGGTTTGCATAACGTCACGGCCGTCAAAGTACGTGCCGAGGACTATGCACCCGACAAGCGCTTTGATACGGTGATCGCCCGGGCACTGACAGCCATACCGCAATTTATAGAAATTAGCGGCCATTTAATGAGAGAGGATGGGGCGATGTTGGCGCTGAAGGGAAAATACCCGGCCAAAGAGCTGGACGACTTGCACGCCGACTGGAATTACGACGTGATTGAATTAAGAGTGCCAGGCTTGGAACAGCATTCACGACATTTGCTTGTCCTGAAGCGTCGCGAAGGCGAGCGTTCGTGACGCGTATTATTGCGGTGGCCAACCAGAAGGGCGGCGTGGGAAAAACCACCACCTGCGTCAACCTCGCCGCATCACTGGCGGCGACGCACCGGCGTGTGCTGCTGGTCGACATGGATCCGCAGGGCAATGCAACCATGGGCTGCGGTGTAGAGAAAAACGAGGTCACGGCAACCACCTGCGATGTATTGCTTGGTGATGAGACCGCCGCGGATGCGATCGTATCGGTGCCGGAGGGCGACTTCGCCCTGCTCCCCGGCAACGAAGACCTGACGCTGGCCGAGGTATCCCTGTTGCAGGAGATCGGTCGGGAAATGAAGTTGCGCAATGCGCTGGCACCGGTAAGAGGACTGTACGACTTTATCCTCATTGACTGCCCTCCTTCGATCAACATGCTGACCATCAATGCCCTGACGGCAGCGCAGGGTGTGCTGATTCCGATGCAGTGCGAATACTATGCGCTGGAAGGACTGAGTTCTTTGCTCAATACGATCGATAAGGTGCGCCACACGGTCAACCCGGAACTGGAGGTCTACGGCCTGTTACGGACTATGGTTGATCCACGCATTAACCTGTCGAACGAGGTGTCACAACAACTGATCGAGCATTTCGATGACAAGGTGTTTCGCACGGTTGTGCCGAGAAATGTGACGCTGGCCGAAGCGCCAAGCTTTGGCCGGCCGGTGTTGATTCATGATCGCAAATCGCGTGGCGCTATCGCCTATCTCGCGCTGGCGGGCGAAGTGTTGCGGCGTGAGGATGCGCGTGCCAGCGCCGCGCAGCAGTAAGCGGAATGCTCTACACTTCGACATCGACGCACGGCGTAGCGGACAGCAACCAATGACCAAAAAGAAACGACTGGGACGGGGTCTCGACGCGCTTCTGGGTAAACCGACCAGCGAAACACCGGCGGTGACCGGGCATGAAGTAGACAGCCTGCAGAATATTCCGATCGACTTGCTGCAACGCGGGCAATATCAGCCACGCGTCGATATGCGCCAGGATACGCTGGAAGAACTGGCGGACTCCATCCGTGCCCAGGGCGTGGTGCAGCCGATTGTCGCGCGGCCGCTGGCAAAAAAAGGCGGGGACACACAGCGCTATGAAATCGTTGCCGGCGAACGTCGCTGGCGTGCCGCTCAGATAGCCGGCCTTGCCAATATTCCGGCGGTCATTCGCGACGTCGATGACAGCGCCGCGATCGCGATGGCATTGATCGAAAATATTCAACGTGAAGACTTGAACCCACTTGAGGAAGCGCAGGCGCTGGATCGGTTGATTCGTGAATTTGATCTGACGCACCAGGAAGCGGCGCAAGCTGTCGGACGTTCGCGGGCGTCGGTCAGCAACCTGTTGCGATTGCTGGAGCTGTCGGACAAAGTGAAATTAATGCTGGAGTCGCGGCAACTGGAAATGGGTCACGCCCGCGCATTGTTGTCGCTGACCGATAAAACGAAGCAGTTTCAAGCGGCGCAGGAAGTGTCGAAGAAGGGCTTGTCGGTGCGGGAAACCGAACAGTTGGTGCGTCGTTTCCTGACCGGCGGTGACGGTAAACCCAAAACGCCGAAACAAACTGAAAACGCCGATATTCGTCGGCTGGAAGTGGACCTCTCCGACAAGCTGGGCGCGAAAGTTAAAATCGATCATGGCGCCAAAGGATCCGGAAAATTGCTTGTCAGTTATAACAGTCTTGACGAACTCGACGGCATCCTGAAACACATCCACTAGGTTAGCGGACGAACTCGACGGTATTCCTAAACATTCCTGCCAGGTTGCCGGAGTGGGGATCCTTTTGAACTTGATCGCGCGTCGGGTCGCGCTCCTACAGGAGCGCGTTAGAGGCGCTAGTAGCAAAGCGGTCGGAGTGGCGC
>CAYUOY010000002.1:63605-65642 GCA_964446495.1 uncultured Woeseiaceae bacterium
AGAGGCGCTAGTAGCAAAGCGGTCGGAGTGGCGCGTCAGAGGTGCTAGCAGAAATGCTGTAGGAGCGCGACCTGACGCGCGATTGCCACTTAGTCCGAAAACTGTGCCAGGAACTGAATCAATGCCTCCCCCTCACGGGCCCGTCGGGCAATGCAGCTCTCCATGGTCTCGCTGGCCTGCGCCAGAGCCGGCGCATACTGATCGTCCCGGTCCTTAAAAAAGTCTTGCAGCAACTCCAGATTGTGGCGACTGCAGCCGGACTGGAAGAATTGCGGCAGCGAGGGATGGTAGACCGACGGCAGCTTGTGGCGGAAGGCTTCGAGATTCTCTCCCAGCCAGGCATAAAGAATCGCATGATCGCCGAGTGTGCCCGCGTAGAATTGAAGTCCTCGCCGCGAATCACCAGCGGCTACCGCATCAGAGATCGAAAAATCCAGGTGCGAGCGAATGATCTCCGGTTCCTTGAAGTAGATCGATCCAAGTATGTTGCTTTTCAGGTCTTCTGATTGAGATTGCAGATACGCTTGCTTGTAGTCGGCATACAAACCGCCATCGTCTGACAGGGCGACAACCCGAAGGGCTTCGCGACCCAGGTCAGAGGAGACGGATTCCGGCGCCGCCAGGTACTTTTCAGCAATGTCCGCCGCCGCCTCGCGCACGGCAGGGTCGGTACCGTATTGGCCGAGGACGCGCATCAGTCTTGGCCGCATCTGCAACACGGCTTCAGAGTCGGTGTCTTTGGTTGCGGTGCCGACGGACTGGAAGCGTTTGCTCAAGGCCTGGTCGACGAAGTGGGCGAACAAGTCGCGATTATTCTCGTCAACGAACTGGTCGCCAATATCCTTGAGGTTTTCCAGCGCGGGCAGGAAAACCAGTGGATGCGGATCAACCAGCATTCGATTCAACACAAAAAGATAATCGGCCAGCGTGAGGTCTCCGGCGTTCAGCAGCGCTTCGCTGTTCGACAACAAGGCGATTTTCTCGCGGTTGCTGAGGGCTTCGGCATCGTCAACCAGGTTGTAAAGCTTCTCGCCGCCAATATTCCACCGAAAGTAGCCGTTGCCACCCACATCCGGAAACACCCAGTCGGAACCGGCAGGAATATCGATGACTCCCGTCTTGTCCTGCAAAAGATAGAACGTTTGTTTGACCTCGCCGTCCTTCTTGTACTTGATGTTGAGGGGGATCTTCCACTGCAGGTCTTCGGCTTCGCGACCGTAGGTCAGGTAGCGCTTCTGGGTGACGGTGCCGTCGTCCTCGATTTGCAAAGAAGCAAAGCCCGGCTGATTCAGAAAATCGCTCGCGATCGCGGCGACGTCGAGACCGGAAGTTGCCCCGATGATGTTCCACAGATCTTTCTCGGTGGCATTGGTCCAGGCGTATTTTCGCATATAGGCCTGAATCGCTTCTCGAAAGACCTCGGGCCCAACATAGGCCTCCAGCATGTTAAGAATGCCGTGGCCCTTGGTGTAATTGAGGCCCATGCCCTCGATAATTTCATCTTCATCGCGCACTGTGCGACGTATGGCTTTCGAGGTCGTGCGCTGGTCCACGGGAAAAGCGCGCGACTGCGGCAGGCGCAAATTTGTTTCGTACTGCGGATACACCTGCTCCAGAATCGACATCGACATCCAGGTCGCGAAGGCCTCGTTGAGCCACAGGTCATTCCACCATTCCATCGTGACCAGGTCGCCATACCAGATATGGGCGACCTCATGAGCGACGACCATAACGGCCGTCACGGCTGTTTGTCCTGAGGGCTCGTCGCCCAGCATCAGCAGGTCCGTGCGGAAGGTGATCAAGCCCGGGTTCTCCATCGCGCCGAAGGCAAATTCCGGCACGGCCAGAAAATCGAGTTTCTTGTACGGGTAGTCGAAGCCGAAATATTCTTCCAGGGCAGCAACCACTTTCGGTGTCTCTCGCAACACGAAACCGAGTTCACCCGCCCGGCCTTTTGGCGCGTATATATAGCCCGGGACCGATAGCCCCTTTATCTCGGCGCGATCCAGCGGTCCGACGCTATACGCGATCAGGTAG
>CAYUOY010000003.1:0-65180 GCA_964446495.1 uncultured Woeseiaceae bacterium
GTATTCGGGCTCGAGGACGAGCCGGCTCGCTATGGAATACGCAAATGGGAAACGGTGAATCCGCTTAGTCCGGCTTTGGGCCTGGCACCGAGGCCGGTTGCACCCTCATCACGAATCTCACCTCCCGATCCGGTTGCCGCTCCGGGGAACGGCGAGATGGCGGTCGGGTGATTGTGCGTCTCCACTTTCATCAGGATGTGAATGGGCTCGTCACAATATTCGAACTGCCGATTCGTGGCCGAGGGCATGAGTCGCTTGCCGCCAAATCCCTCGATCACGGCGGCGTTGTCGGTATAGGCCGAGATAACACCTTCGCCGCTCGCCTCGGTCGTGCTCTTGATCATCGGGAACAGCTGCTCTGACTGTGGCTCATCATCGATGATCCAGTCCGCGCGAAAAATCTTATGCCGGCAATGCTCCGAGTTTGCCTGCGCAAACATCATCAGTTCTGCATCGCTTGGATTGCGCTCGAGTTCGTTGTAGTTCCTGTGCAGGTAGTCAATCTCATCGGGCGACAGCGCGAGACCCAGATTGGTGTCGGCACGCTGCAGTGCCCCGACGCCCTCTTGCAACAATGGAATCTCCAACAACGGCAGTGGTGCGTGAAGTTCGAAAAGATTTTTTGCACTGGACACCGAGTCAAGCAGGCTTTCCGTCATGCGGTCGAACAGCAACTCACCGAGGGAGAGCAACTCGGCCGCATCAAGTTCAACACGACATTCGAGAGCAAAACAAATGCCTCGCTCAATTCTTTTGACAACAGCAAGGCCGCAGGCGTGGGCAATGTCGGTTGCCTTGCTGGACCAGGGAGAAATCGTGCCCGGCCGAGGCACCACAAGCCGGGTTTGAGATTGCGCCGAAAAACGGGCGACGGCATCGTGTCCGAGCAACAACCCATCCAGTTGCTCGCGCTCAAGGGACGACAATTTTCCAGACGAGTTGACAAAATAAGTGTAACGAGCGGCGAGCGATTGCACGCGAGCGTCGCGCTGTTGCAGGCGTTGCAGGATTTTGTTCAGGCGGAACTCAGACAGGGCGGATTGCCCCGGCAATACCATCAACGTCGCAGAGTCTGTCACAGCGAGGTCAGTCACAGTTTTGGGTAAGCTTGCAGCATCCCGTCAGTCGAATCGCGATACTAACAGTCGCCGCGCGAAAACGTCATGCATCCGATGGACCGCCCGGTGTGTACACCGGGACCGGAAACTGGGTGACATTGCCACTATCAAGTTTTGAAATCTTGCTGGTTCCCTCTTTGTCCACTTCGTCAATTCGCATCACCGCATGCATCGGCAAATAGGTCCGTTTGACGCCTTCGAATTCGGTCTTTATCTTTTCTTCCGAAGGATCGACGACAACCGACGAGCGGTTGCCAAATACCAATTCCTCGATCTCGACAAAGCCAAACAGTGTCCCATGGCCAATACTGCGCGCATAAATCTCGTATACGCGACCCTGATTCATGAAAATGACCTTATACAAGGGTTTTTTTGACATGTTTTCGCTTCTGCCGGAGTAGAAAAAGGGGCCCCAACGGGCCAGACAACCGTTAGTTTACCGAATAACCAGCGCGGCTTCTTGTGGTTGACGAGGGCAATCGCAACTCATCTGCCACTGGTGAATTATGTGAACTGTGTGGCAGCGCTAAGTGCTTCATTTCCGGCACTATTCGGCGATAGCAAGGGTCCATGGCACAGTGGGCCGACCAACCTCGTTTGTTGTGGGTGCGAAGCAATGGGATTACAGCTCGAAATAACCAGCGAAAACAAGAGTCTCCTTGGAGACGACTGCACTCGCCTGTTTCGTAAAGAGGGCGGCACCATCGGACGTGCCCTGGAAAATGACTGGATTCTGCCGGATCCTGAGCGCTTTATTTCCGGGCGCCACGCCACGATTGACCATCGAAGCGGCTCCTACTACCTGGCGGATACCAGTTCCAACGGTGTGTACGTCAACGATGACGACGAACCGCTCGGTAGGGGCAATCCTCGCCGCCTTTTTGACGGCGATCGATTGCGCATGGGCAGTTTCGAGTTTCTGGTCAAACTCGACGAAGGTGAGGGCCTGGAGATGCCACCCCCGCCGAAACCGACCGTAGTACCAGACCATATGGAGCAACTGGTTCAGGAAGACATTCTACGATCCAGCCTCATGTTGCTGGACGAAGAAGAGATTACCGGCGACGACGAATTCCAGGCCGCGCTGTTCGGGGGGCCGGTTAGTGCAAAGACCAATGGAAAATCGGCACCCGAAGCCGTTGCCGAAATCAACCCCTTGCTGGAGCCCGACGAGCCGGCCGGCATTCCGGCGAATGATCTTGTCGACGCGTTCCTGCAAGCCGCCGGCATTGGCCGCGAGGATATCCATCCGTCCGTCGATCCGCTCGAACTGATGACCAATGCAGGTCAGGTGTTGCGCGAACTGGTGTGCGGCATCAACGATCTTCTGGCTTGTCGAACCAACCTGAAGAGTATGTTCCGACTCGATCAGACAACCGTTTTGCCACGGCACAACAATCCGCTCAAACTATCGGTCAACACAACAGACGCCATCAAACAATTGCTGGTTGGCAAGGACGGTGAGTATCTTGGTCCACTGGACAGTGTTACCGAGGTTTGTCAGGACCTGCGCTTTCATCATGATGCCGTCCTCGGCGGCATGACCGGCGCGTTGAAAGGTTTTATTGAACGCTTTGACCCGGACGAGCTTCAGGATAGCTTCGACAAGACACTTAAAAGCAAGCCGCTGTTCGATTCATTGAACAAGATGAAGTACTGGAGGTTGTACTGCGACTTGTACCCCATTGTGACCCAACAAGGTGCCGGAGATTTGCCGCTTCAGTTTGGCGAAGAATTCGTACACTGTTACGAACAGCACATCGCCGAGTACAAACGTATTGAACGCGGCGACGGTGGATCGTTGAAATCGACTGTGGTGATGGATCGCGGCAACGATCCGGGCGAATCGGCTCGAGCGGAAGAACTGGTTGACCAGGTAGACCACGACACCGATAGGTAAGCGCAATCGCGCGTCAGGTCTAACGATTCATCCGGTTCCTGATCAGGTCATCCACCACCGACGGATCCGCCAATGTCGACGTATCCCCTAATTCGCCATAGTCATTCTCAGCTATCTTACGCAGAATTCGACGCATAATTTTTCCCGAGCGCGTCTTGGGAAGATCCGGCGCCCACTGAATCAGATCCGGTGTCGCAATGGGACCGATCTCCTTGCGTACCCACAATTTGATTTCCTCCCGCATCTCATCGGAAGCCTCAACTTCAGCCATCAAGGTAACGTAGGCATAGATGCCCTGCCCTTTAATGTCATGCGGATAGCCCACTACAGCCGCTTCTGCAATATCCTTGTGCGATACCAGTGCGCTTTCCACTTCGGCCGTTCCCATACGATGTCCCGAAACATTCAGCACGTCGTCAACCCGACCGGTTATCCAGTAGTCGCCATCTGCATCCCGGCGAGCGCCATCGCCGGTGGTGAAAAAGCCGTCGTAGGTCGAAAAATAGGTTTCAATGAATCGCTGGTGATCACCGTAAACGGTGCGCATCTGACCTGGCCAGCTACCGGAGATTACGAGATTGCCTGCGACGGCACCGTCCAGAACCTTGCCTTCGCCATCCACTATCGCGGGCTCGATGCCGAAAAATGGTCGGGTAGCCGAGCCGGGTTTCAGATCGGTAGCACCCGGCAACGGACTGATGAGAATTCCACCGGTCTCCGTTTGCCACCACGTATCCACAATGGGGCAACGCTCCTCACCCACCACCGTGTAATACCATTCCCAGGCCTCGGGATTGATAGGCTCGCCGACCGAACCGAGCAGGCGCAATGATTTTCGCGATGTCCGCTTGACCGGTTCATCGCCTTCTCGCATCAACGCCCGAATGGCGGTGGGCGCCGTATAGACGATATTGACCTGGTGTTTGTCACACACCTCCCAGAACCTTGATGCCGTCGGGTAGTTTGGCACGCCCTCGAACATCAGCGTAATGGCACCGTTGGCCAGCGGTCCATAGACAATATAGGAGTGACCGGTTACCCATCCGACATCGGCTGTACACCAGTAGACATCGCCCGGGTGGTAGTCAAAAACGTACTGATGTGTCAACGCCGCATATACAAGGTAACCGCCGGTACTGTGCAAAACGCCTTTTGGTTTTCCCGTAGATCCCGAGGTATACAAAATGAACAGCGGATCCTCGGCATCCATCTCCTCGCACGGGCAATCGGCATCCACTTCGCTCTCAAGCTCATGCAACCAGGCATCGCGGCCTTCGACCCAGTTCATATCGGAGCCGGTATTTCTTACCACCAGGACTTTTTGCAACGTCTCCACCAACGGATTCTCAGCCGCGGCATCAACGTTCGCTTTCAGCGGGATGACCTTTGACCCACGCAGGCCTTCGTCGGCAGTAATGACAATATTGGATTCGCAGTCGTGAATGCGCCCGGCCAGGGCTTCCGGGGAAAAACCACCGAAGACGACGCTGTGCACGGCACCGATTCTCGCGCAAGCCAGCATGGCGACGGCCGCTTCCGGAATCATTGGCATGTAAATCGTAATGCGATCACCTCGTTGCGCACCGAGCTCTTTCAATGCATTGGCAAAACGGCAGACGCGCTGGTGCAAATCACGATAGGTAATTTTCAGGTCGCGGGAAGGATCATCACCCTCCCAGATGATGGCGACATCGTCGCCCTTGGTATCGAGGTGCCGATCGACACAGTTGTAACAAACGTTGAGCGTACCGTCATAAAACCAACGGATGCGTACATCGTCTTTGGCAAAAGAAACATCCTTTACCTGCGTGTACGGCTTGATCCAGTCGATGCGTTGTCCTTGCTCGCTCCAGAATTTCTCATTGTCCGTAATGGATTCCTGGTACATCTTTTCGTAGCCGGCCTTATCCACCCAGGCTCTTGCAGCAACACCTGCATCCACTTTATGAATCTTGCTCATTGTTGCCCCTTATTTTCTTCTGGTTTTTCGCTTGCCCGGCCAACGTCAAAATCCGTTGCGCCTGCAGGTAATGCGGACGATCGATCATCTCGCCGTCCAGTTGCAGCACACCGGCCCCTTCGTCATTCGCAAACAGTGCCACAATGCTCTCCGCGCGCTGAATCTCGTCGGCGCTCGGCGCGAAGGCCGCATTGATGATTGCTACCTGCTCCGGGTGTACGGCCAACATACCGGAAAATCCATCGCGTCGCGCATTATCGGCAGACTTTGCCAACCCTTCATTGTCTCGAAAATCCGTGTACACCGTGTCGATCGCCGCTACACACGCCGCTGCCGCTGCAAACAGGCACAACGAACGTGCGAGTTCGTAGGGGGGTAGCCATTCACCGTCAGCATCGCGATTGGCCGACGCGCCAATCGCGGTACTCAGGTCTTCAGCGCCCCAGGTGAGACCCGCCAGTCGAGCCGTTTCGTGCGCATACTCGTGCAATTTGAACAGCGCCGCCGGGCGCTCGGTGACGATGGGTAGAATTCGGGTGCTCCCGCCACGAATATCATGTTTTAGCTCCAGATAATCGAGGTGCGCGGAAAGGCGCCTGACATCATCGGCACTCTCGGGTTTTGGCAAAACAATGCCGTGCGGTGCACAGGGCATGACCGCCTGCAGATCTGCGAGAGCGTCTTCCGTACCAAGTGGGTTGATTCGTACCCATAACTCCGCGCTAGCCGTTTGCTGCAAAAACTCCTGAACCTGCTGCCTCGCCCTGGGACGATTGGCGGCATGGACCGAGTCCTCCAGATCAACTATCAGCGCATCGGCAGCGAAATCCACAGATTTGACGAGCTTGCGCTCGCTGTCACCTGGCACAAACAGAAAACTGCGACTCACGCGGGTTTCCTGTGCATGAGCGCCGTGCGCTTGCATATTCCGACCAGTTCATCGTCCTGATTGAAGGCGCGGTGCTCGAAAATGACGATGCCGTTGGCTGGCCTTGATTTCGAATCTCTGAGCTCGAGTACTTCCGTCTCGACACGGATCGTGTCCCCGTGGAACAACGGTTTGGGGAAACGCACATCGTCCCAGCCCAGGTTTGCGACTGTCGTACCGAGCGTCGTGTCGCCGACTGAAATGCCGACCATAAAGCCGAGTGTCAGGCCGCTGTTGACCAGCGGTCGACCGAATTCGGTGGTCTTGCAGTATTCCGCATCGAGGTGCAGTGGTGCCGGGTTGTGAGTCAGCGTACTAAACCAGACGTTGTCGGCTTCGGTGATGGTGCGATGTATCGGGTGCTTGAAAGTCTGGCCGATATTGAAGTCTTCGAAGTAGAGTCCGGACATTTTGGGGAACCTGCGGTGACATAGACTGCAAATAATAGACGTAGTCGACGAGATTGAGAAATATCGGCCATCGGCGTGCCCACGTCTTTACCACGGGAAATCGCCGGATCGTGTCTGCCTGGCGGTCCTGGACGCGGTCTTCGAGACACAATGCAGGTGCGGAACCTCGGCATTGCGCCGCCTCCTGCCAACGCCAGCTAGGCCATTTTGTAAATCAGCGAACGCCTCGCAACGACCGAGATAATTATCCACACGGTGCTACGAAGGGTCATGGCGACCACGGTGCGCATCTCATACGCTCCCCCGCTGACGGCATGGATACCGAAAGCAGCAAAGACGGCGAGCGTCGCAATCGCTATAAATAGCGCAACACGAGCCGCCCAGACCTGCCTGTAGAACAAGCCAACACCAGCAACCAGGTACACGAACCCGCCCAGGAAATTGAACCAAAGTACGAACGGCACGAAATTGCCGGCCGCCTCACGGGCCGCTCCGTCAAAGAACAGCACCGCACCACCCTCCCGAACGGTGAGTAGTCCGAACAACGCGCCGAAGATCCCGGCTGCTCGAACCCGGATGTTTCGCCACCCGGCAGTGGGCTTCGTTGCGATCATGTTTTCCATGGCAGTAACCTCTGCATGTCCATCAGAAACTGTAATTTTGCGAATCAGTACTAACCGTCTCAAAGCGCACGCGCGCATTCCTGTCAAGATCCCTGAACAGGGCCACACGCGGGTCGGCTGTATCGTTGAACAAATCCTGACCGAAGCCGTAGGCCATAGTTTGGTAATTCAAACGGGCCTCGATGGTGTAAGTTCCAGATACCAAACCACCGATTTGATAGTGCACCTGATCACTCCCGCCAACGAAATTCGAGTCGGACATCGCGTTTCCCCGTGGCTGGATCGTCCCGGGAACGAGCGCCTTGTCCATACCAGCCGGTAGCAAGCGATTGTCTTTGCGATAGGTTGCAGCCTCCAACAACGTGTAGGTCAGGTCTCCGTCGAGATTCTGCATGATCGTCTCGTAGCTCTGGACCTGATCTGCGCTGGTGATGACGTCGTAATGCGGCTCAAATTCGGCCGGGTTGTTATCGCTGTCGAGAGCCGTAATTTTACCCATTGCATCGATAGCGCCCGACTCAAATACGATGGCACCCGAGGCATCGGCGATTGTGACGTGCAGCCATGCCCTCCGTGAAGGATAGCCGCTCGGAAGTTTATGGCCGCTTAAATTGGTCACTCGAACCGTGAAATCCAGATCATTCCCGACGCGCGTGAGATTTTCCAGCGTAAGGCTTGCTGCAGTGGCAAGAAACGTGCGAGTTTCCGCGACGACGTTATCGAACCCGGTTGCTGTGATATTCAACGCCTGCGCATTTTGACCAAGGATGTCCAGCATGTACGAATTGCCACCCACGAATGTATGCTGTGCGAAGTTGGGTCGCGGTGTCAGACCATTCAACGGACGGGTGGAAATATTCATTTCACCAATAGCAACAGGCATATGGCAATTTTGGCAGCTTTGTGTAGCTTCAAATGCGCTGTTTTGCCACTCTGTATAGACCATCTGCTCCGGGAACATCTGGTTGGTCACATTCCCCTGAGAGTCGACGACAGCGGTACTCAGGTTATGGCAGGTAGCGCACAACTCGGATGAGGATACGTGCGCACTGGCGGCAGGCGTAAAACCGACCTGATTCTGCATGGGCATCGTCAATGGATTATCGTATTGCCCGTAAAGCTGTCGATCAATGCCGAAATCGAATGCAATCGAGAAATTGCCGGAAAAGCCGGCATCGGTGCCAAGCGTCGACGAGTCTTCAATTTGATGGCACAGGGTACAACTGACACCTTCGTTGGCCGCATCGAAAAACGGATTATCCGGGTGCAGCAATCCGTCGCTGCCAAATAGTGCCGCGCTGGTGCCGGAGAAGGCGACCGCTGTGCTGGCCATGGGTGCATGGCAACGTCCACAGGTTGTTTCAATCTCTTCCTGGAGTGCCGGATTTCGCTTGATTTCACTGGCGACCTTGGCGCGCCATAGCGGGTCACGGGCGCTGTTAGCCATCATGGTTGCCTGCCAGTCCACCACGATAGAAACATCATCGCCGGTCGCATCCCGGAGCCCATCGTGACAAGCCGCACAATTTTGCGAGCCACTGAAATGATCGGTGGTAAATGCATGATTGGTGGCGCGATCGTCAACAGCAATGGGCGGGGCCGGAGTCGGTGTTGGCGCCGGCGGAAGTATCGTTGCCGAATCACTACCGCCGCCACCCCCGCAGGCACTGACAAGTACGACCAGCACTAGCGATGCCAGGTACCGCGTACGCTCAACTATCCGTGTCTGGAGAATCATATTCACGCCTGTTTATTCGCCGTACGCCGTTGCCGCTTCTGCATCATCTCGGCCTGGTGCGTGGTGAACTCGACTTCGCTTATCTCGCCATCGCCATTGGTGTCGAGATTTTCAAAGGTCGGCGCATTCGCGGCATTTTTCATATCGCCACCTGCCGCCGCCCGCTCCGCCATGTGCCTGCTTCGTGCCTGGTAGAACTCCTCGGCAACGATAGCGCCATTACCGTCGCGGTCGATGCTTGAGAACGTCGGCATGTCGTGGCCTTTGCCCTTGCCCTTTTGGGGGTCTTGCGCAGACACAGAATCGGCCAGCGCCAAAGTCATTCCGGCGATTACCAGCCAGGTTGTTATTCGTTTCATTTCTCCATCTCCTTAGTTTTGTGCGATTTTCGTTGTGTACCTGTTGTGTCACGGGTCGTTCGAAGCCACCTGCTCAATACCACTGGTAGTAAGACGATATGCCTTGTGGCAGGCCACGCAGATTCCGGTCAACTCGCCGAGTTGCTGCGATACCTGTTCCGTGCTTTCGAATTGCTCCGCATCAAGCGCCAGTTGGTCGAATCGTGAATGGGTATCCATTCCTAGCTTGCGAAACCCCATTGGTAACCTGGTCGCAAATTCCGCTGATTGTGGATCCATATTGGTCAGCCCGACCTTTCGTCCGGCGACCGCGACCATGCTCAGGTCGCCTGCATTGTTAGCCACGATGATTGTTTGCACCGCTTCAAGCAGGCCGCGCATTTCTCCGAGAACCAGATCGCGCTCCGCCGCTGTTACGACGATGGCTGCACGGCTATCGGACGAGGCCTCGACAGTTCTGGACCCGATGGATCTGAGAACCGTAAGAATCGAGAGCAACCCCACAGCCGCAACAACTGCCCAACAGAATTTGCACTGAGTCATGACCAATTTTACCTTCGACCCTTCCCATTGCCTTTGCCCTGACCCTGGCCTTTGCCCAGACGCTGATTATCGTAGCTGCGTACCTCACTACGATCCCGGTCCTGGCTGCGTTTAGGGTCGATTTGATTCCCGTTACGATTCTGCTGCTTCGCCTGGGCGCCGTTACTGTTCACTGAATCTGCGTTTTGATTGCGATTTCCCTTCTGCTTGCCGTTGACTTGGAACCGGTCCTGATTCTGATTGCGAACCTGACCTTGCTTCGCCGTACCCTGATAATTCACTTCGTTTTGATTGCGATCCTGGCGCATCGTTTGTGTACCGTTGTCCGCAATCTGCTGCCGATTCTGACTGCGGCCTTGCTGTCGGATCTGATCGCTTGCCTCCTGCCCGACGGAGTCTGCTGCTTCCTGACCGTATGCCAATCCGGCAAACGCCAGGCTCGCACCGAGCAATAGTCCAGCCTTTCCGATGTTTGCTGGTTTCATTGTATTTCTCCTGATCTCGCCCAAAATTCGCCCGGCTCCCGCAACCCGTCGTTTAAGAGTTATTGCAGGTATAATCTGCCACCGAGATGAGCATGCGCCGATGGTGTTTCGCAGATATGTCACGATCGATTAAATTTGTTACAAATTGTTTCCTGTGAGTTCACGTACTCAGGCTCCAACACCTGCCGAGCCACTTCTGCTGGTCGTTGATGACGATCAGGGCATACGGGACCTGTTGTGCCGCTATCTCGCAGAACAGGGATTCCGCGTCGCGGCGGCTGCCGACGGTCAGGCGATGGATCAATGGCTGGCCACGAACACGCCGGATCTCGTCATCCTGGACCTGATGTTGCCGGGTGAGGATGGCCTCTCTCTCGCACGACGCCTGCGCAACGACCGAGATGTGCCGATAATCATGATTTCGGCTCGGGGAGACGATGTCGATCGAATAGTCGGGTTGGAAGTCGGCGCGGATGACTACCTGGCGAAGCCGTTCAATCCGCGCGAATTGCTGGCGCGGGTGCGTGCGGTGCTGCGTCGCAACCACCGCCCTGCCACCACCGACAAGCCAACTGAGAGTGGGTATGAATTCGGACCGTTTCGGTTTGACCCCACCAGACGTACATTAAGTCGCGGCGACGAGCATATTGAACTCTCGAGAGCCGAGCTGGACCTGTTGAATGTCTTTGTACACCATCCGAACCGGGTCCTCAGTCGTGACTTCATCATGGAAGATCTGGCAGGCAACGATCGCGATCCACTTGATCGCAGCATTGATGTTCGGGTTACGCGCTTGCGACACAAAATAGAGGATGACCCAACACACCCGCGATACGTAAAGACCGTCTGGGGAGTCGGCTATCAATTCAATACTGAGTCCGCAGTGAATTGAAATTCATCCCAAAAACCCTGCTTTCAAGAACCGCCGTTACCATTTCGCTCGCATTGCTGACGTTCATGATCATCACGCTCAGCGCTGCCGTTTATTTCGTCGCCATGCCTATTGGCAAGCGATCGGCCGACGATCTGGCCGCTTTGATGATACTGGCTGCGAACACCTGGCACGTGGCGGCACCGGAAGAGCGTACTCACTTGCGTCAGCGACTCTCGCAAGATCACGGACTGTCGATTGCTGCCCGTACGCCGCGTTTGCCTGCATTGAAAATCGACTATCCGTATTTTCTCTTCTTGCGCGATGCGCTTAGCCAACGCACCGGTGAGCCAATGGATATCCTCAGAAATCCCGGCAGCTCCAAAGTATGGGTCGATATCCCGGTCGATGGGAGCACCGTTCGTGTGGGCATGGAAAGAGCACGCATAAGTGCGAGCCCACCCATTGTCTTGCTCCTGGTGATAAGCGGCGGTGCGTTACTGGCACTGTTCACAAGCATTGTTGTTGTTCGTCGTGTTCTCGGGCCGTTGGATCGACTGTCTCAAGCTGTGCAAGAAGTGGGTCAGGGAGGTCAGCCGGCGCCGCTTGCGGAGGATGGTCCCGAAGAACTGGCAGCGCTGGCACGCGTATTCAACCGAATGTCGTTAGAGGTCCACGACTTGCTCGAGAATCGCACGGTCCTGGTTGCCGGTATTTCGCACGATTTGCGGACCCCGCTGACTCGCCTTGGACTTGCCGTAGAATTGCTCAGTGAGCATGAGGATCCGAAGCTCATTGCCGGCGTCCGACGAGACCTGGGTGCGATGGAAAGCCTGATTAGCCAGTTCATGGAACTTGCCCAGGGCCTGACAGATGCACGCAAAGAAACGCTCGATCTTTGGCTGATTTTCAGTGCGAAAGTCGAGGACCTGCAACGAGCCGGACACGATGTACACCTGAGTCCCGGCCGCTCCTGTCTCGTTCAGGGCGATCCCGTCGCACTGGACCGCATACTGGCAAATTTGCTGGATAACGCTGCCCACTACGGTGGCGGCAATCCCGTCGACGCAGAGCTTCTGTGTAACTCAGACGGAGTGACCATCTGGATCAGTGATCGCGGTCCTGGAATCCCTGAGGCTCAACTTGAGGCCGTGTTTCGCCCATTCCACAGACTGGATACCGCCCGTGAGAATCGCACTGGCGGCAGTGGCCTTGGGCTTTCAATTGCCCGGCAACTGGCGGACCAGAATGGCTGGACTATCAGGCTCCGCCCCCGCCCGGGTGGCGGTACGATTGCGATTCTCGATCTCCGCATGCGAGCAGATACGTATATTGAAACACCCTGATCAATGCGACATTAACAGGGCGAAAAACCGCGTATATTGAAGAGCCCTTATCGATGTGGTGCCGACAAGATTGGATGTTGTGAGCGCAGGCAGTCATTCGCCGTTCGTGATTTTCTGTTCCGCGGACCGAAATGCCCGTAGTTTTGCTTTGGAGTATGCTCAATGAAGAATTTTTTGACGTTTGCCTTGTCACTCATCATGAGTGCAACAGCCTACGGACATCACTCATTCTCAGCGGAATTTGACGCTGAAAAATTTATTGCCGTGACCGGGACCGTCACCGAAATACGGTTTCGTAACCCTCATATCCAGTATTTTCTGGACGTCGATACCGATGGCAAGATAGCGCCGTGGGTCGTCGCTGGTCAGAATGTCATCGTGATGCGGCGCAGCGGTGTGACGGCAAAGACAATAGCGATTGGCGATACGATTACTGTCAACGGCTATGCAGGGCGTGACGGAGCACATCGGGTGTACCTGGATTCGATGTCTACCGCCGCAGGAACTCTTTACTCCATGTATGGCGATGCCGCCAGGCGCAAGGTCAATGTTGCGGCGACAGATCTGGTCAGTGACCCAACGTCACCGCTGATCGAGAAACTGCTTGGAGACTGGGCATTTGACGTTGACAAACCACTGCCCGGTGCTCCTTTCCACCTGCAGTTCGAACGCGATGGTGACAACGTAACAGGGATTCTGGACGACGAAGTCATCGACGTTGCCGTCGGCGAGGATTCGTTCGTGATGGTCCTGAGCCGCGAAAACAGGGCAGGGTTTCCGGCCAAGCTGGAACTGACCGGCAAAATCGTCGATGGCGAAATCGAAGGCGTATTCAATATGATTGCCGGCTACAGCAATTTCGCCGAGCTGGATGCGAAAACGTTTTCCGCCGTTCGAACTGCAGCGGAAGTGTGGATGCCGAAACCTTTTGCTCCCATTGCGCCAGTCGACCTGACCGGTATCTGGAAGCGATCCATTGTTCTTGGCCCGATCGGTCGGACTAATCCACAGTTGACCGAGGCCGGGAAAGCGCGCCATCGGGAGTATCAGAAAGGTGCCTATGATCCGATACTTCGCTGCATAGAGGTTGGTCCATTGCGGCGGCAAGCACGGCGTGGCGACATCGAAATCATGGCCACGACGAACCGCCTGACCGTATTGTATGCGAACGACAATGGCATAAGACGATTCTGGTTCGACCGAAAAGAACACAATACTGATCGGGCACACGACATCATGGGCGAGTCTCTCGCCACCTGGGATGGCTCGACACTCGTTATCGACACACGCAATCTTTCCGAGTCTGTCCTGACCCACAATGCCGAACCCATTTCCACGGAGGCCAGGATACTGGAACGATACTGGCTCAATGACGACGGTGATCTGGTCATGGTGGCTACTTTGCATGATCCAAAGTATTACGAACGTCCCATTACCAAGCGACTGCTGTGGACCCGCTCCGATGACCAGGACATGCTTTATTCACCCTGCGATCCGGATGCGTTCTATCGCGGACTGCACTTCGACGGCGTGCTTGACGGCTATTTTGAGAATCAGCCGTCCTTTGAGTAACACGGAGTAACAGATACTGGGACACAGACTGCTTATCTTTATCTGGTCTCCGGCACCGCGGGAACTGTCTCGACGGTAAGTAAACTGTCCTCCGAATTCGTCACCGGGGGCGGTGCCAGATGTCCGCCCAGAATTAGCGGTAGCACCCAGAAATGGATGCCGGCGACTCCGAATGATTCTCGAATACTGTCGATAAACGCCTCAACAGCGTCCGCTCGAATCTGAATCTGAAATTGCTGGCGACGTTGCCGACCGCTGACCTGTTCAGCCGGACTCAGGTCGTCGTGACGGGTGCTATGTCCGTAAACAGGGATGCTCGTAAAACCTGTGCTGTCTTCGCGTGCCAACAACCAGTCGACGATCAGCTCCTCAATTTCTGGCGGCACATTTAGCGTCACCAGCGCCTCGGTTTGTTTCGATTGGGTCATGCTACGGACTCCTCGGCGCCAAATCGACGGTACAGTATTGGCAGGATGAACAGCGTCAGTAAAGTCGCTGTAATGAGGCCGCCGATTACGACGATTGCAAGTGGACGCTGTATTTCTGACCCGGGGCCAGATGCGAACAGCAGAGGTACCAGTCCGAACGCCGCAATACTTCCGGTCATCAAAACCGGACGCAGGCGGCGTTTCGCACCCTGAACGACCAGCTCAGACATCGATAGTCCACGGGCTCTCAACTGGTTGAAACAGGAGACCATCACAACGCCATTCAATACGGCGATGCCGAGCAATGCAATAAAGCCCACTGAAGCCGGTACCGACAGATACTCGCCGGTCAGCCACAGTCCGAAGACGCCACCAATCAGGGCGAACGGAATATTAGTCAGGACCAGTAAGGCCTGCCGAACTGAGCCGAAGGTCGAGAAAAGCAACAGGAAAATCAGCCCGATCGATACGGGCACGACCAGCGCCAGTCGAGCGGCCGCACGCTGCTGATTTTCAAACTGACCGCCCCATTCGACGTAGTAACCCGCCGGGAGATCGACGGCGGCCGCGACAGCCGCCCTGGCTTCATCGACGAAACCTACCAAATCACGGCCGGCAACATTGGTTCTGACGACGGTATAGCGTTGGCCACGCTCACGTCCAACTGTTACAACACCTTCCACATAGCGAATCTCCGCGAGACTGCCTAGTGGCACACTGATGCCGCCTTCCAGTGCAATCGGCATACTCGCGAACGTAGCCGGCGAGGTTCCGACCGATGAATCCGCCCGCATCAGGAGCGGTGTACGGCGCGATCCCTCTTGCACGATCCCGAGTCGCAGTCCTTCCAGTTGAGTGCGAAGTATTCGTTGAATGCTCAGTACATCCATTCCCAACCGACCGGCCGCGAGCCGATCGATATCGAGTTCATAGTACTGGACTCCGTCATTTTTACTGGCGAACACATCTTCGCTGCCGGCGACGTTGCGAAGCACAGCCACTATTTCAGTAGCGTACTGATTCAGTGAATCAAGCTCCGGGCCGAAGAGCTTCACCGCCACATCGCCACGCACACCGGTGAGCATCTCCGACACGCGCATTTCGATCGGCTGCGTGAAGCCATACGCGATACCCGGAAATTTATCCAGCACGACACGAATTGCGTCTACCAGTTCTTCCTTACTTTTCATGCGCCACTCCGACTTCGGTCGAAGCACCATGAAAATGTCAGTTTCGTTAAGCCCCATGGGATCCATTCCGATCTCATCGGAACCAACGCGCGCTATTGTGCGAGCAATCTCGGGGACCTGTGCAAGAATTGCTTTTTGCACACGCAAGTCCAGCTCTACCGACTTTTCCAGCGTTATCGATGGCAGTTTTTCGAGTTGTACGATGATGTCTCCCTCATCCATTGTCGGCATAAAGCTCTTACCGATTAGCGAGTAGACGCCGGCAGTCACAACGAGGCTCGCGAGCGCGCCGATAGTCACCCACTTCGTATGGTCAAGACACCAGCGCAACGCTGGCAGGTAAAGCGCCTGCAATTTGCGTGGCAGCCATGGTTCTTCCTGGGAAACCCGTGTCAGCAGAAACGAAGACAGCACCGGGATCATGGTCAGCGATAACAGCAACGACGCTGCCAGCGCAAAAACGATGGTCAGCGCGACCGGTGTAAACAATTTCCCCTCCAGCCCCTGCAGCGTCAGGAGCGGAAAGAATACGATGATGATGATCGCGATGCCGGATGCAACCGGAACGGATACCTCGCGTACTGCTCTGTAGATTACGTGCAGGCGCGGCAGACGTCGTTCCTTTTGCCAGTCGCTGAGATGCGTCATGATGTTTTCGACAATGACGACGGCAGCGTCAACCAACATGCCGATCGCGATGGCCAGTCCGCCCAGACTCATGAGGTTTGCCGACATTCCGAATTGGCGCATCAGAATAAAAGTCGCAAGCGCCGCCAGCGGCAAGACCATGGCCACTGACAAAGAGGCGCGCAAATCGCCGAGAAACAGCAGCAACAAGATAACGACCAGTACGGTTGCTTCAGCCAGCGCCTTTGACACCGTGCCGACCGCCCGTTGCACGAGATTACCGCGGTCATAAAAGACATCGACATACACGCCTGGCGGAAGCGCGGTCGCGATATCATCCAGTTTCTGACGCACGCCGGCAACGACATCACGTGCGTTCGCACCGCGCAGCCCCAGCACCAGCCCTTCGACCGCTTCACTCTTACCGTCCTGGGTTACCGCGCCATACCGTGTTATCGCTCCAATTTTTACCGTGGCCACATCACTGACTCTGATGGGCGTACCACGTTCAACCCGGACCACTATCTGGCGTACATCATCGAGCGTTTTTATCCGGCCTTCAGACCGAACCAGCAGCGCTTCTTCGCCTTCGCTCATTCGGCCTGCACCGTCGTTGCGATTATTGGCGGCCAGTGCCTCGCCCAGCAACAAGGGATTGACACCGCGTGCCGCCATTCGATGCGGATCCGGCATTACCTCGAAGCTGCGAACGTATCCACCCAATGAGTTGACGTCTGCAACGCCGGGCACCGTTCTCAATGCCGGCCGTATCACCCAGTCCAAAATGGTACGTCGCTCGGTCAGGCTGATATCACCCTCTACAGTGAACATGAACATTTCACCAAGAGGCGTTGTCATCGGAGCAATACCACCTTCAATGTCTGCCGGCAGATTGTCCCGGGCCGCGCTCAGGCGCTCCGCAACTTGCTGCCGGGCCCAGTAGATGTCGGTGCCCTCGGCAAAGTCCACCGTAATGTCAGATAACGCGTACTTCGCCACCGAACGCAGCATGACTTGTTTGGGAATACCAAGAAGCTCCAGCTCAATCGGCACGGTGATCTGGTTTTCCACCTCTTCGGGCGTCATACCCGGAGCCTTCACGATGATCTTCACCTGTGTCGGCGACACATCGGGAAACGCATCGATCGGCAATTGTTTGAATGCGTAGTAGCCAAAACCAGCCAGCAATGCTGTCGCCAGCATGACCAGCACTCGCTGCGTTAACGCAAACTGAATCAGGCTCGAAAGCATCAGCCCGGATCACTCTGTGAGGACCAAAGTGCCTTCAGGGTCGAAACACCGCGTACGGCAATACCGGTTTCGGGATCCAGATCTGCATCAAAAACGACATTGGTAGAGTCGGCACTCACGACAAGTACTTCACGGGTATCGAAACCCGACAATGTGCGAATGAAGACATAGTGCCGCTCATCTCGTCTGGCGACCGCCGCGGCGGGGACTACCCAGCGAGAGCCAGCCGAAGTTTCCGGGTTGTTTGCGACAATGCTGACCGATACAAATTCGCCCGGGCTCAAGCCGTGATCGGCTTCTTGCAAGATGGCTCGCACCGTGATCGCCTGGGTGGCAGGATCAATCGATCTGGCGATACTGGTCACCTGTGGCAGCGGGTCGAGCGGATAACCAGCGACTGCCACGGTCATACCGGTCCTGACGGCGCTACGCTTCTCGCGGGGAACGGCTATTTCGAGCCACAATATTGATAAATCAGCGATCCTGTATATCGGTGACATCCTGTCCACACGCTCTCCCGCGATCGCCAATCGATCAAGGACGACACCATCAATGGGCGCGCGGAGTGTGAGTGTTTGCAACAGATGCTGCTCTGATTCAAGAGCGCGAATTTCACGACTGGTCAGGCCGGCGAAATTCAATAACTGCCGACGCTCGTTGATTCCGGTAGTCGCAATCCTGGCGCGAGTCGTCGTCTCCTGAAGGCGTCTTGCGGAAATAATGCCCTCATCATGAAGTTGCTGATCACGGGCGAGGTCGTTTTGGGCCAGAAGATGCGTATTGACGGCATCCAGAAACTCTCGCTGCAGCGCGAGAAACTCGGGACCCTGCAGCTCTGCAATCGCCTGGCCCTGGAAAACCTCATCGCCGATAGCCACATTCAGGCGCAACAGCAGCCCGGCCTGCGGCGCGCTGACGAAAACGTCGCCCATGGGCGGAATCGCGACATGCGCTGTCGCCTCTATGACTGTCGTCGCTTGCGCGACTTCTGGAATCACCAGCTCAATGCCGAGATTCCTGACTTCTTCCGCCGTAACAGCGATTTCGCCTGCCGCCGCCACGCGAACAATCAGCGTTAGCAGGAAGCCGGTTATCAAGAGTATTTTTCGAATCATGGAAGGATACCTACAGCTTGGTTGTAGAGTGCGGTCTGCCGTTTTTCATCAATAATCAGGCGGGTCACCTGGCGTTGGGCGTCAAGTGCCGTCGCCTGTAATATCAGGAGGTCGAAGAGATCAATCTCGCCTTTTTCGAAAGCACTAAGCCCCATTTTCTGGTGCCGGTTGACCAGCTTCATTCGACCGGCAGCGGTTACCATGTTCTCGTGGACCACATTGAGGCTGTGTGCTGCTTCGTGTACCGCTATGGTCAAGGCACGTATTTCTCTGGCTTGTGCGGCCCGAGCACTTGCCGCCACCCGTGAGGCCGCGCTGATCGCGGTCTGCCGGCTGGAGGATCCGCCAAACGGTATGCTCAAGGTGATACCGATACTATCGTCATAGGAATTTCCGAGGGCTGGCCTTTCCCTGCGTGCGCCGACCAGCAAACTGGTCCCGGTCGCAACGGTCTCCCGCACGACGACCACGCGGGCCTCAGCACGCCTCACTTCCGAGTTTGCGAATACCAGGGCCGGATGATCGGGCGATACGTCCTGGCGGCTACTGATTATTTCTCCTGAGAAAACAGGGCGGCGTTCCAGGCCCGTGACAGTCCGATAGACTCGCTCTGCATCAAGGAGGGCCGCTCTCACTTCAATGAGCGTTGTCTGTGCTGCGAGGAAGAATGACTCGGCATGCAACGCATCGCTCAATGCTATATCGCCGAGTGCATGGCGCCTTTTGACAGAAGTGGCCAGGCGCTCCGCCGTTTTAAGGGCTTGCTCCGCCAACTCGAGGTCGTTCTCCGCAAGTGCAATATTCCACAAGGAGCTTCGCAAGAGACCCGCAACTTCCCAGCGCACAGCCTGTTCTGCCGCGGCCGTCTCCATTGACATTGATTCGCCCAGCATTTGCACGGCGCTGCGGCCACCCCAACTCCAGAGCGGCAGCAAGACCCCGGCCTCGTATTCATTCAGACCATTGTCGGGCCCCCAACGGTCACTTTGATAGCGCAACATGAGAGAGGGTCGGCCGGCGAGCAGGCTATCGCCACGATCTGCCCAGGCATCTGCCTGCTCTCGTCGAGCCAATACCTCTGCCATGGTTGGATAGCGTGCGTAAGCAATATCAATCGCCGCGGCAAGCGTAAGCGTCTCGTCAACTGGAAGCGCAACACGCTCGTGACTCGGCAGCGTGGCTGTGGCAGCCGACGCTGATGCCACCGTCAGCAACATGCTCCAGATCACTGCACGCCACGACCAACGATGAATTTTGAACGAGGTTGTCGTCATCAAAGGGCCTTCTTTCGCCCTGTCAGCATCGCCTTGATGAGGTTTTCCCGGTGCATACGACCGGACACCAGCCCGCCTGCGATATGAACGACCACCAGCAGCAAGGTCAGGTTGGTGAAAACCTCATGAAGTTCTTCCCACAGTTCTTCACTGTCTGCGTAAGCGGCGACCCACGTTGCCAACGGACCCGCGCCCTCTTCCATGCCATACAGCACGACACCCGTGAAAACCGTGCCAAGCAGAAATGCCAACAGCAACAGGATCATTACGCCACCCGCCGGGTTGTGACCAATATAGCGCTTGCTCTGATTTCGGACCAAACCAGCAACATATTCAAAGACCGCCGCTGGCGGTCGCACGAAATCCGAGAATCGAGCATGGCGGCTACCGACAAAACCCCAGATCAGGCGAAAACAAACAACGGCGCCAATGATGTAACCCGCCCAGACGTGCAGCGTCAGGAATTCCTCTTCCGTGAAATACGCGGTGAAAAATGCTGCCACCAGGGTCCAGTGTCCGATTCTCACCACGGGGTCCCAGACTTTAATGCTGTTTTCAGAAATCATGTGAGCTCTCCAATGCCCTGCGATGAGAGGCAGTCTTATGCTCAAATGAACCTGATACAATCCGGCATATGACCTATGTCGCCCTGTTTCACGAGGAAGGCCCCATCTATGTCGGATGACGTACGTAGCAATCGCCCTACCATCACAGCGATCACTCTTTTCGCCGTGGTCGTGGTGCTGATCGGCTGGGATTTGTTCGTAGACTATGGCGAAGGTGTCAGCTCGTGGCACCTGGCCTCTGAGTTCGCTATCTTCCTCGTTGCCCTCAGCGGTGCAGTGATAATGTGGCGGCAACTCGACAGAACCCGATCTGATCTTGTCGATGCGCTGGTGGAAGCGGAGCAATGGAAAAAGGAAAGCAATGAACTGATTCAGGGACTTGGCGCAGCGATCGAGCGACAGTTTGAGCGCTGGAAGCTCACCAACGCCGAAGCAGAAGTCGGCCTTTTCCTGCTAAAAGGTCTTAGCCACAGGGAGATCGCGGAAATTCGACAAACCAGCGAACGCACTGTGCGAGAACAATCACGGGCTCTTTACAGGAAATCCGGCCTGTCGGGAAGATCGTCGTTGTCCGCGTTTTTCCTGGAAGACTTGCTGCTACCGCATATCCTCGGTGATGCACAGGATTCTTCGTAGGGCCTGAAATCCAGTCAGGAAAGATTTAGGGAAAATAGTGCCCGTTCAAGCCGATACAGAAGCTACGCCTGCCTTGTTCCGTAACAAGCGACTCATCGTCGCTCTTATTTTCGCCATCGCTATTGCGGCCATATTCTGGTCACTCTCACGCGTGCCGGCACTCAATGAGAAGGCGCAGATGGGGCTGCGAACCAGTATCAGCTCCATCGCATTCGATATTGTGCTGCCGGTTGCCGACGATCAGCCGATCATCGAACGAGTTGCCAGAAGCACGGTGAACTGGCTGTACACCAACTGGAAGGGTATGACGTTCGGTCTGCTTTTCGCGGCGGCGGCGCTAACCATTCTCGGTTCCATCAAGCAAAGAAGTTTCCGCGCCCCGTGGTTAAACACCGTGTCGGGTATGTTTCTCGGCGCGCCTTTGGGTGTGTGTGTTAACTGCGCGACGCCTATCGCCCAGGGGATGTATGCGGCTGGCACGCGCCTGGAAACGGCGCTGGCTACACTTATTAGCTCACCGATGCTGAATCCGATCGTGCTGAGCATGATGTTTACGCTGTTGCCGTGGGAAATGGCAGTGACCAATGTCCTGGCGGTATTAATCCTGCTAAGCAGCATACCCATACTGGTACGCTACTTTGGGGCACCCTCCCTGAACGGTTCGACAGCGTCGTCCGACCTGCCCCGAGTCTCCGATCTCAAGCAGCCACCGTTGGCCGTGCATTTTGACGGCGAGGAGAGCTACCTCGCTTCCCTGCAGTCCGTCGGCCACAGTTACTTCACGAATTTGCTCTACATTCTGCGCCTGGCGGTCCCGTTAATGCTGCTCGCCGGCGCGCTTGGTGCGTTGGCCATTGAGTTGGCTCCTTTCGACCAATTATCTCATTTGGCGCCAGTTCCCTCGGTCCTGATACCAGCCGCTATTCTCGCCACGTTCCTGCCCGTGCCAATGGCCTTTAACGTCATTGTGGTATTGGCCTTGCTATCGAAAGGGATGCATCCGGGCATAGGTGCGGTACTCCTGTTCTCGCTCAGCGCTTTTAGCATTTACCCCGCCACGATTATCGCAAGATTTATCTCCGTTCGACTGAGCCTGGCGATAGTGATTTCCGTCATACTGATTGCAACCGCTCTTGGCCTCGTTAGCACCGAATACTTCGACCAAAAGCTTGCTGAAAACAGGCAAGCGATCACAACTGGACTGTCCGAGCAAAACCAGACCGCCTATCGCGACGCAATGTCAGTTTGCAACAGCCTTCCCGACGCACTGCAATTGCGCTGTTTCTCGGATCACATCCGCGACGTAAGGAGCTTTGTGGCTGTTGATGACATGTGCGAAGCAAGACCGGACAGGGTTGATTTGGGATCCTGTCAGCGCATCGTCGATCTATTCATTGCACGCGAATTGGCGGTAGAGACAAGCTCAAACGCACCTTGCCGGGAACTCGGCACTGAAAACTCACGCTCAGCTTGCAATCAATACTTCGTCTTGCGATCGGCTGTCCGCAATCACGATATCGCCTATTGCGATCGATTGGGCGACCGCCGCGCGTTACAGGCTTGCAGGGTTCAATATCTCAATGCCAGTCTGTTGTTCAATCCCGACGATTCCGTGTGCAAAGGCCTGCAGGGGACCGAATTATCCAATTGCAAGGTCAACGCGCGTGTTTACAGAATCGCGGATACACTCGATTTCGAGGGCTGCCAGAACCTGCCGCTGGGTGCGCAGGAGCACTGTCGCTGGATTACGGCGACCACCCTGGTCGGCCGCAGCAACGATGCCAGCGGTTGCGCCGAACTTGAGTCACCAGCACTTCAGCTTCGATGCAGTGAACACGTCATCGCCTGGCGCGCAACAAAAGCGGCGTCCTTTGAGGTTTGCGATGAGCTGACAACCGAGGCGCTTAAGAAGACGTGCCTTTTACGCGTGGCGAATCGGAAAATCGCTACCATCCTTACTGACTATTCATTGAAACTGCCACTTGATTCGGCGCAGGATTACGCGCAGCGAAAGACCGCAGGAGATACCGGTCCGGTGGCAAAATTAGTCGCAGCGCCGCTCCGCTGGCAAGACACGTTCGAGAGTACCGAGATCAAGATCTCTCAACTCGACTATCAGCCCAAAGACAGCGACCACCAGCCGGACAAAATATTTTCGAGAGTTTCCGGCCGCGACCTGGGCCTGGTTGAGGCCTGGGAGTTTCGCGCAACGGACTTCTTCGAGCCTTTTATCATCGGCAAGGGCATCGCCTCGGGTGACTTCAACAACGACGGTTGGCCGGATTTGGTATTCGCATCGGAAAACGGCGCTCTGTTCTACAAGAATGTAGGGGGGCGCTTCCAACAGGTGGATGCGAAGCAAGGCATCCTTGAGACGGAGAATCTGTTTCTGGTTGCCTTGGTGGATGCAGACAATGACGGGACGCAGGACTTGTTCGCATCCGCCTATGGCGGCACCAATTATCTGCTCCTCAATCGCGGCAATGGCTTCGAGGTGACCGAATTGAAACAGCTGGAGGGAACGCAGCGCCTGACCCTGTCAGCGGGCTTTGCCGACCTCGATCAGGACGGTGACATCGATATCGCTCTCGGAAACTGGAGCAGCGGGGTTGAAAAGCTTTTTTCCCCTGAATCGTCGACAAATACCATTTTGTTCCGTGAAAACGGATCCTACAAACCAGTGCCCCTGAACGACATTAAGGGCGAGACGAATTCCGTATTGATTGCCGACATCAATAACGATGACAAACCGGATGTATTGTTTGGCAACGACCGGACTGTGCCGGATGTCTACTACCTTAGCTCGGCTGCAGGCGCCTTTGTGCCGGTTGCCCGGGATGCTGGCAAAGTGCCTGTCACGTCCATGTTTACGATGAGTCTGGATACAGCCGATTTTAACAACGATTTGCAGCCCGATCTATTCAGCACCGATATGACTTTCGCTCGCAGCTCGAACGACGACTATTGCGAAGCGATCACTGAGGCGGATGCGCGGGCACGATGCGTGGAGATCCTTGAAGTCTTCCGTATTTTGTCGAACGGCAGTGCGGCACAGTGCAATGAATTAGGCACACAAAAGGATACGCATGATTGCTACCTCGCCTTTTCGATCAAGGCGGCAAAGAAACTGAAAAACGACCAGTATTGCGAGAACATTCCGCATAAGGGAGGTCCTCTGTACTCCCTGTGCAAGTATATTTCCGCACCGATTCCAACCGAAAAACGCATTAAACAGGACGACTACGTGCGTCAGGTACAACGGAATGTGCTGCTGCTGAACAACGGTGATCGATTCGTCGACCAGACTGAAATGCTTGGTGTCAGTTCTAGTTTTTGGAGCTGGAATGCCAAGGCCGCGGATCTTGACAATGACGGCTGGCAGGATATTTACGTCGGCAACGGATTTCACTTCGGCGACAGCTTCTACGAAGTTCAGGCAAACGTCCTGTTTCGAAATCTGGCTGGTAAGGGGTTCGAGGATCGAGCCGCCGCCTGGGGTCTGGATGACACTATAAATACGCCGAGTTACACCTATCTGGATTTTGATCTGGACGGGGATGTCGATATCGTTGCTACCGGTGTGCTTGCGCCGCCTCGTGTCTATGTGAATCAGCAGCAAACGAACAATTCGATCACGTTTCTGCTGCGTCAGGAAAACGGTAACTCATTTGGCATTGGCGCCAAAGTAACCATCGAATATAACGGGGTGCAAACACTCCGCCAGCGCAAAGAAATTAAACTGAGTGGCGGTTTTTTGTCGTTCGATAACCCTGTGGCTCATTTCGGGCTCGGCGCCCAGGGTTCAATTGATAATTTTTCTGTGACCTGGCCCGATGGCCAGGTTTCATTCTACGATGAGGCGCTCGAAGCCAATCGCTTTTATCGCGTGGAAAGAAAGTGACCTGCAAATAATTAGTCCCGCGCCGGCGCGTCTACCCGGTGCGGAATCAGGAAAGGGTCGATCAAAAATGACCGACCCCTTCCAATATCACTCATTAGCCCTGCAGTGCGGCTCTCAATCCTCGATTTCTACCGAGTCTGCAATCCCGTCACCATCGTCTTCGACGTCTACGAGGTCACCGACAACCGGCATCCCATTTTCGAAGACAGTATTCGAGTCGACACTAAACGTGATGCCAAGCACCACTACTGACACCTCGTCAATCGCCTCCAGCGGGCCTTCGATCTCGTAATCCGTATCATCGTCCAGATGCAGACTCGATGCGTATATGATTCCGTCCTCACCCATGCGCGCCTTAATTTCAACCTTGTCACCATTCATCAGGCTATTGAGGTCGAAGCGGTCCATTGAGTCGTCGTCACGAAACATCGTGTCGCGCTTAACTGCCACATCGACTGTTCCCTCGGCCAGTCCAAAACTCAGCGTCAGAGTGCCGTCTCTCGAATCATCGATAACAAGATCGTCCACATCCGCTTTGAATTTCAGCTCATCTTCCTCGAGCTTTATTTCCTCTACTTGCAGCACGTCGCCGTTATACCGACCCTCAACTTCGACCAGCATTCCGCTAGCCGACATATCTGCAATGCTATCTCGCAGGGTCTCCGGTTTGTATTCCGTGTTGTCGTCGAATGCAACAGCAACCTCTTTCACCGACCATGAATTCGTCGCCATGTCGTAGTTCAGAACTCCCTTGATCTCGATCTCTTCATCATCGCTATCATCAAGGCGGTCGTGATCTTCCAACTCAACTTTGGTCGCCAGGAAAGAGTTCGGGGCTCCCATACGGTCAGGAATCGTACCCTCAATTTCAACGTATTGGTCGTTCATAATACCAACGGAGGGTATTTCAGCGCCGGCGGCGAGCGTTACGTTCAGCGTGCTCATGTTCTTCAGGATGAGAACGAACTGATCATTGCCGTTGTACTCGGACACCGTGCCCTTCGCTTCGAAATCGTCGTCAAGCGCATCTTGCTTCTCGACGTAAGAGGCGATCAACACATCACCGCTGAACTCGCCGCTCACTTCAACGTTGTCTCCATTGGCGATCGTATCGAAGCTGAAATTCGGATCATCCTCACCTTCAAAGTTGGTGCTGTTTTTGTCGGCACTAATGACGACATCCATGACAGTGAAAGTCTTGATATTCGGGTCTGCCGCGTCGACGGCCAGATTCTCCACGATACCTTCTATATCATCATCGTATGAAATCGAATCCGCTTTACCGGTAACACCATCAGGATTCACCGATCCCTGAATTTTGACGATCATGCCGACGGCCAGATCGCTGTCCCCTGAGCCTGGCATATCATCCACGTCATATGAGGTGCCGTCAGTCTCGTATTCAACACCGTTAACATAGACGCTGCCGAACCCGGTTATCTGTCCCACAGTCGTCTGAGCCGTTGCTGCCGGAGGCACGAGCGGGAGTGGATTGTTTGCTGATGAGCCTCCGGACCCACCGCAGGCGGCCAGCGACACCGTTAACAGCAGGCAGGCCGCGCGCAAGACCATGATTTTACTTCTGAACATAGCTAGAACTCCCAAACGTTATGGTATTAATTACGTGTTACACGAATGAGGGCCCCAAAAGGTTCCGTGCATTGTTAAATTTGACAACGAATGTGAGGAGATGTTTCCAGGAACACAGCCAAAGATCGACGTAAAACGGTGTTATGGGAACCAATCGAGCCTGACGAACGTGTATAAGGATATGAGCGTTGAAAACCCGGCCAACATACAAACTGAGATCAGGATGTCGCTCGTCAGGCCACTGACCAACTTTGGAAACCTGGAGTATATCTATTGAACACGCCCGCCAGAATCGACAGCGCTATCAATTCCAGCGTTCAATCGATGTTCACCGTCCAGGTCCTGTCCAACGAGGGCCAACTGCTCAGCGAGTACTCCCTGACCAGGGAAGAACACCATGTCGCAACACTTGCCGCTGCAGAACAATGCGCCGTTGCGAGACTATCTGACTACCACGGTGAGCACCTGGTTATTGTTGTGAGCGAAGAAACACTGACGAAGCTCCGTCAGGTCCAACTGAAATTGATTCCTGCGAGCCATGCGCAGGTCTAGCGGTCTGCCAATTCCGGTGCCCGGCGACCAACGTGAGGATATCAGCGGTCGCTGGCGGAAGGATCAGCTGGCAGGATTGGTGCGCGGTAGGCCAGCAAGCGCAATGCGTTAACAACAACGAGCACCGTTGAGCCTTCGTGCATCAAGACCGCGGCTCCGATACTCAGGCCGAACAGCGTAGACGGCACGAGGATGGCCACCATGCCGAGACTAAACCACAGGTTTTGCCTGATAATACGGCTGCTCGCTCGACTGAGTCCGACAGCGAACGGCAGGTGGCGTAACTCATCCGACATCAACGCCACGTCGGCCGTCTCCAGTGCCACATCCGACCCGGCCGCACCCATTGCGATACCCACGGTCGCATTGGCCATCGCCGGGGCGTCGTTGACGCCGTCGCCCACCATGGCCACCGCGGCTTCCCGGCGCAGTTGTCGTATCGTCTCGACCTTATCCTCCGGCATCAGGTCGCCGCGTGCCTCATCAAGTCCGATTTCTTTTGCCACCGCGTCAGCGACCATCTGATTGTCGCCTGAAATCATAACCATGCGGCGAATGCCGAGCTTGTGAAGCTGCGCGATTACGCTTGCTGCGGCCGGTCGCGGCGTATCCATCAGGCCTATGACACCGAGATACCGCGTCCCTTGCCGAACGAGCATCGTCGTGCGTCCCGTGGCTTCGAGCTGTTCGTTAAGCGCGCGCAGGTCATCAGGCAGCGCCGGTCCTCCTATCTCCCTGAACAAATCGTCTTTGCCGATGTAGGTATCCAAACCCTCGACCGTCGCCTGTACGCCTCGACCGATGATGCTTTGCAGATCTGAAGCTTGTAGCCGCAGCAGGTCGGGCACCCGCTGTATTGCGCCTTTTACGACCGCCGCGGCCAAAGGGTGGTCGCTCAACGACTCCACAGCAACCGCAACGCGGAGCAACTCGTCGTCGTCGGCATCCCCGTATGCGATCACATCGGTCAGGCGGGGTTTTCCTTCGGTCAGGGTGCCCGTTTTATCGAAGGCGATAGCACGCAGGCGACCCAGATTTTCCAGCGGTCCACCGCCTTTTATGAGTACACCGCCGCGCGCCGCGCGCGCAACACCACTGAGTACCGCGCTGGGTGTGGCGATCGCAAGAGCGCAGGGACTCGCCGCGACCAACAGCGCAAGCGTACGATAGAAACTGGTGCTCATCTCCTCATCAATGACCAGTCCGACCAATAGAACCAATATTGCCCCCAGGAAAACTGACGGCGTAAAGATGCGTTCAAAACGATCGGTAAACTGCTGTGTTGGCGACTGGTTGGTTTGAGCTTCACGCACCATGCTTACGACACGCGCCAGAGTTGAATCCGCGCTCGCGCGAGCGACATAAATTTCCAGCGCACCGCTGCCGTTGACCGACCCCGCATATACGCGACTCGATGCATCGACAGCGTCCAGACTGGACGCCGCACTGGCAGCGTCCGCGACCGCGTGTTTGTCAACCGGTACGCTTTCGCCGGTGATCGGCGCCTGGTTGATGCTGCTTTCTCCCTTGACGACGAATCCGTCGGCCGGCAAGCGCTGATTGGGCCGAACAATGACAATATCGCCGACGACCAGCGCCTCGACCGGGACTTCACTAACCTGGCCGTCACGAATGACACTCGCCGTCTTGGGAGCGAGTTCAGCCAGCGCCTCTATGGCGCGTTTGGCCCTGCCCATGGCGTAGGCCTCAAGTGCGTGGCCCAGCCCGAAGAGAAACAGGAGCAACGTGCCCTCCGCCCATTCACCAAGAATCGCGGCACCGATCGCCGCGACCAGCATCAGTGTGTCGATCTCAAAGCGACGAGCACGCAGGTTCTCGATCGCTTCGCGGAACGTAAACCAGCCACCCAGAACAAACGCTACGACCAGCAGCGATTGTGTCAGCCACCCGGGGGCGTTTGAAAAAGCTTCTAACAGCCACGCAGGAAGAAGGATGAGGCCGCACAAGCCGATGAAGATGATTTCTGTCTTCTCACCAAACACGCCACCGTGCGCATGTTCAGTTTCTTCGTGACCGCTTGCGCCCCCCGCCAGCTCGGCCAGTTTTTCACGCAACCGGTGTTCCTCAATCGCCTCGCGATCGAACTCCAGCCGAGCCAAACCATCCGCTGACACGCTCGCCTCCAGTACGCCGGGAACTGAGCCTAGCTGAGCCTGGAAGCGCCGTGCCCGTGCCGCCGGCATCGGTGCGAGGTCGGTCACGAGATGGCCGTATTTCGTCCGCAATTCAGCGCCTGCCCGACGGGCAAACTGCCGTATCTCCTGCACACTACAAACCGACGGGTCCACATGAACGCATAACTGCGAGGGCGTGTCGGCGGAACGTTCAAGCGAATGAGCCGCCGACACCCCGGCTTTGGCTTCGATCAGATCACGAAGCCTTTGATAGCACGCATCGCTCTCTTGCTCGACGTCCGGCAAGAGCAGCTGCAAATCAAGTTGTGTTTTCTCGATCATTTTCCACCTACCGCGTTTTATGCGCCTGGTTCTTTGACCGCAACCACCCTGCAGCTATTCAAGCCCGCCGCAACAGAGATCGCGCACTTACTTCGCTGCATTCAGTGTCGCCCGCGAGAACGTTCCGTATAACACGGGCACGACGAAGAGCGTCAGCAGCGTGGAGGAGAACAGACCTCCAACCACCACCGTCGCCAGTGGGCGCTGAACTTCCGAACCTACACCGCTCGCCAGCAACATGGGAATGAGGCCAAGCGCCGCAATCGAGGCCGTCATCAGAACCGGGCGCAATCGCGACAAGGCACCGTCGAAAACGGCCGTCCTGCTTTCCACGCCGTCCTCCATGCGCCGATTGATCGCGTTGACCATGACAACGCCGTTAAGCACCGCCACGCCGAACAGCGCGATGAATCCGATCGAGCCGGGCACTGACAGGTACTGGCCAGAGAAAAACAACGCCGCGATACCACCAATCAGCGCCAGCGGTACGTTGATCATGATAAGCAGCGCCTGCCCGACCGAACTGAAGGCGAAATACAGCAACAGGAAGATCAGTCCCAGGGACAAAGGCACGACAATCATGAGGCGTTGTTGTGCTCGTTGTTGATTCTCGAACTGGCCGCCGAAGACGACGGTATAGCCCGTTGGCAGGTCGATTTCGTCGCTAATTCGTTGCTGGAGCTCGGCAACCAGGCCACCCATATCCCGCCCTTCGACATTGGACTGAATGACCACGCGACGCTGCACATCGTCACGACGAATCTGTGGGGGGCCGGATTCGATGGCCACCGTGGCCACATCGCCCAACTGCACCCAGGCGCCGCTCGGTGCCTGCAGGATCAAAGCCCGAATGGCATCGACGCTGTCACGATCTTGCTGCGCGTACCGAACGTAAATATCGTAACGCTCGTTGCCGCGGATGACCTGACCCGCACTCACACCACCCACTGCATCGGAGACCAGTTTCATGACCTGGTCGACCGGGATGCCGTAGCGGGCCAGTGCATCGCGATCAGGCCGAACCGCCAATTGCGCTTCGCCCGCGATCTGCTCCATGGCCACGCCTCGCGTACCTTCCACACCCTTAACCAGTGCCTCGATCTCGCTGCCTATTCGCGCCAGACCGTCCAGATCCGGGCCGAATAACTTGATGGCCAACTGCGCCTTCACTCCCGAAAGAAGTTCGTCGACACGGGTAGCAATCGGCTGGGAAAAGGAAAACAGCAAGCCGGGATGAATAGACATTTTTTGCTCAAGCAAAACTTGCAGCGCTTTGCGATTCGGCGCGCTGGTCCACTCCGACACCGGTTTCAGCCCAATGTACAACTCGACATTGGAGACCGGTTCCGGATCGCCGCCCAACTCCGGTCGACCGATACGACTGGAGACGTAAATAACTTCCGGAAACGTCATCACTTCACGCTCCAGTTTCGCCGCCACACCGAGTGCAGTGTCCAGACTCGATGATGGTGCCAGCGTAACGCGAACATTCACGGTGCCCTCTTCGAGTTCGGGAACGAACTCGGTGCCAAGAAACGGCACCAGGGCCAGCGAGGCAGCAAACAGCCCCAGTGCCACGCCGACGACCAGTCGACGTCGTTCCAATGCGCTATCGAGTGTACGTCGGTAGAGCGCGTTAAGCGGTCGCATGACCGGGCTCTCCTTCTCCTTTACACCGGTTTTGAAGGCGTAGGTGGCCAGTGCGGGAACCACGATCAGTGCCACCAGAAGCGAGGCCATCATCGCGAGCACGATGGAAATCGCCATGGGCTGAAACAGTTTTCCTTCCACGCCCTCCAGGCTGAACAAAGGGGCAAATACGATCATGATAATCAGAACGGCATAAAAAACCGGTCGCCCGACTTCGCGTGCAGCAACCTTTATCCGCAGCGGCATTCCGCCGCTGTCGTGCTCGGCATCATAGGGTGTCTCCGAACCACTCTCCTCTATCGCGTGTTGTTTGTGGCGAGCATCGGGCGTGGTGAGGTGAGAGAAAATGTGTTCCATCATGACGACAGAGCCGTCGACCATCATGCCAATGGCAATCGCGAGGCCACCCAGGGACATCAGATTTGCTGACACGCCCCAGAAAGCCATGGCCATTAACGCCAATCCGATGGATATCGGCACCGAAATAAGCACCAGCAAGGTGGCACGAAAATTCATCAGGAATAACATTAGTACGATAATGATCAGCACGAATGCTTCGAGCAGGGCCTTGCTGACGGTGGTGACTGCCTTGTCGACGAGATCTGCCTGATCATAAAAAGGCTCGAGCGTCACACCCTCCGGCAACGCCGTCTGAATCGCGGGCAGGCGGTCTTTGACGCCGTCAATCGTGGCTTTGGTATTCGCCTGCATACGTTTGAGCACAATCCCGGCCACCACTTCGCCCAGCGGTTCGGGCTTGCCATTGGCATCGCGACGCGTAATCGTCACGGCACCCTGGCGTATTTCCGGACCGAACGTGACGAATGCCGCGTCCCGCACCCGCACCACGACACCATCGGCATCCTTCAACGGGATGTTACCGATATCGCGCAAGCCGTCATCGCCGCTGCGCACCCAACCCACGCCTCGAATCACAAGCTGCTCGGCGCCGCGATCGAGATACCAACCGCCGGCATTCCGGTTGTTGGCTTCGATGGCTGCCGAAATTTCGCCCACGCTGAGGCCGTAGGCGAGCAGTCGTTCCGGATTGACCTGTACCTGGTACTGGCGAACCTCGCCGCCGTAAGAAAGCACTTCGGTGACACCATCGACCGGCATCAGCAGCAGCTTGACGACCCAGTCGTTCAGGCTGCGCAACGTAAGGATGTCGTATTTTTCGGGATCGTCGGTGCGCAAAATGTATTGGTAAACCTGCCCCAATCCGGATGTGTTCGGCCCCATTTCCGGCACGCCGACGCCTGGCGGTATCTGTTCACGCGCTGCCTGCAGGCGTTCGAACACCAACTGACGAGCAAAGTAGATATCGGTGCCTTCATTGAAGACCACCGTGATAACGGAGAGCCCCGTTTTGGAAATTGAACGCACTTCCTCTACATCGGGAAGCGCATACATGACCGCCTCGATAGGGAACGTGATCAATTGCTCGACCTCTTCCGCCGCGAGACCACGCGCCTCCGTGTTGATCTGGACCTGAACATTGGTCACATCCGGAAAAGCGTCAAGGTTCAGATTGGGCAAGATCAGCGCACCGCCAACAACGGTGGCGCACAAGGCGAGCACCACCAACAGTCGGTTTTCGACCCCAAGGTCGATGATTTTATTTAACACGATTCATCTCCCTTAGTGGTTGTGGATCTCGAAGCCGCTCTTTGCGATTTCCGATTGAACGAAGAAAGCGCCCTGAGTGACGATGCGCGTCCCTGCCGGCACGCCTTCAATCACCGCCATACCCGCGACCGTTCGCACGACTTCAATCTCAAGCGACTCAAATTTACCGGGTTCTTCCTCGATCAAAACCACCCAATCACCATCGGGGCCGCGTAATACCGCTTCCTCCGGCACAGCAAATACATCGATCAAAGCCGCACCCTCAATACGCGTGTCAACAAACAAACCCGGGTGGAGTCGTTCATTCGGATTCGCAACTTCGATTCGCACACCCAGCGTACGCGTGGTTTCATTGAGCACGTGGTAGGCCTGAACGACACGTCCCTCAAACCAGGTATCCCTGGCTTTAACGCGGGCTCGAGCGCCGGTTTTGACGCCAAGCGCCTCTTCCGGCGTCAGATTCGCCTCCACCCAGATCTGCGTTTCATCACTGATCTCGAACAACTCACGGCCGGGTTCGACAAATTCGCCCTCGATGAAGTCGTCGCGAATAACCGTTCCCGGTTGCGTTGCCAACAACTGGAATGTGCCATCGGCGATAACGGTGCTTCCTTCCAGCAGTGCCTTGATCTGCTCCGCTGTCATGCCATAAGAACCAACCCGGGAAACTGCCTGCTGTTGCGCGACTTGCGCCTCCGTATAACGCCGTTCCGACACAGTCGATCTGCCGAGTGATTCGACACGCCGCCATTCGCGCTCCGCAACCTGTAATTGACCTTGTGCTTCGGCCAGTTCGACACTCGACAAAGTAACCAGCGGCTGGCCGATGGTCACGCGCTCGCCGAGCCTGACGTGGCGTTGCATGATTTGCGCCGTGATGCGCGGCGTGACTTTTCGCGTCAGGTATGCGTTCAGCGTCACCTCACCGGGCGCGCTGATTTCCGCTGCCAGGCTCTGCGCTTGCAGCGGCTCAATGACAATACCAGCGACTCGCTGTTGAGCGGCAGTGATTTCAACCGCTCCTCCCTCGCCTTCTTCCTCATCGTGGTCGCCGTGACCTTCTTCCTCTCCGTGGCCACCGGCGGTCTCGTTAGCGTCGTGGTCATCCTGCTGTGCATAAACAGGGGCCCCAAGTGTCAAACACAGACACAGCGCCCAAAGTTTCAGTGTATTCATTAACGGTTTCTCCATTGAATTTGTGCTGCTGTGAAAAGTCTTGCCGCTCATCGGTAGACTCCCTGGCCAAGCCACTCATCGACCTGTCCCGACGCCCAGAGCCACTCGAACCAGGCTCGCCACAAGGCGAATCGCAAGTCGAGCGCGCTTTCCTGGACATCGATGGTCTGGCGCAATTGCACAAGATAATCGGTGGTGCTTATTTCTCCGGATTGCCACAGCTTCCGCAGTTGTTCAGTTTGACTGGTGAGGCTCGACTGACCGGTCAGTTCCCAATCACCCCAGGCAGCGCGTGACAACTCATAGCGTTCGATTGCACTCGTCAGGCGAGCATAGGCCCGCTGTAAAACATCATCGGAAATTTGTTTGGCCTGACGTCGTTCTGCCATCGCCGCTGTCACTTCATAGTCGAATCGATTGCGTATAAACAGTGGTATTGTCACGTTGATGCCTACCAGATCCGTGCCGTTCTCGCGGCCGCCAGCCAGGCTGACTGTCGGATCAGGTTTGCGTTGTAGTTCACGCAGACTGACGACGGCATTGGCCGATTCCAACTGCTGCTGCGCCGCGATGACTTCGGGCAATGCCAGGACCAACGATTGCGAATCGGCGGCACTGGCTGGCAATGCAGGCATCCGATTCGGCAGTGTCGGCCATTGCTCTGGCGATACGCGCGGCGTCAAGTTGCGTACTGCCTGCCGCGCTTCGGTAAGTGCCGTGGCCGCCGTCGCTTTTTGAATACGTGCATCGGTGAAGGCCAGTGACGCCAGCGCCATTTCAACCTGGTTCAAGTCCCCCGCTTCGAATCGTCGTTTCGCAAGCGTCGCAAAATCATCCATGAGCGAACGGCGCGACTCTGCCAGTTTATCGCGCTCAACCCCGGTCTGATGCAGAGCAAGACCGTCAAGTAGCTCGACCATGATCGCCCATCGAACAACCCGATAGCGGGCCTCAACCACCAGCCGATCGGACTCCGCGACCGCCGTACGCGCGTCGCGTTTACCGCTCCAGTCCAGCCTCTGGCTGATGCCGATGGAGCGGGAATCCGTGTCCGCATTTTCCGCGTCTAGTGATAACGACGGGTTATACAGCGGTCGCGCCGCCGCGTCGCGATAGGCACCGCTGGCTTCAAGGGCCGCTTGCGCCGCTTGCACACGTGGGTTGGTGTCCACCACTGACTGCACAAACTGCATCAGCGCCGGATCGGCACGCGTGGCGTCGGCGGCCAGTGCTGCACCGGGGATAGTGAAAAGGCTGCCCAGCAAAAGGGTCAGCTCGCAAATAATCTTTCGCATAAATCGTATTCCGCATACTGTAAATCAGCGCGCACACCGAAGTTGATTCGGTACGCGCGAACTTATAAGGAAATTCGATTTATACGTTGGGAGGGGGTGTGGGGGGCGCGTGCGCGGAGTGACGTACCTGCGGTGCAATTGCAACTTGCAGATCAGTCTCAATCATCGGTGGCAGAACAACGGTCACCTGGCCCACGATGCTGAACGTATGCCCATGACAGCAGTGTTCGCAATGGTCGATATCGAAGTCAGAATTGGACGCTACGTCCGCGGTCGGTGCAGATTGCGAATCGACCAAACTTGCGGCGCCATCACCATGCGGATGGCCGCTGGTTTCAATATCCGCAGCCCCGTCCACGCTCATGAAGAGCACGGAAATCATGACGAATATGCACCAAAAGGATCTCATAGCGCGGCAATGGTACATTGATTTCTCCGCCCGATGGCGGATTTATTTCACATTTATGCAATGAATCCGGGTTTTCACGATCACTTGCCTGCAGGTCGAGTCCGATCCGATTGCAGCGACATTACGCCGTAGCCGCGATAGCCGCGCTGCCACTCCCCCCCGCCTGTGCCCCGTTAAATTTCAGCCACGAAAAGGGCAGGATGCTCAAGATGAGCTGTTATTTCGGAACCCGACCCATTAGATAGAACTCATCATTGGCTCGCATGGACGTCACATTGACCATGCGATTCGAAAGCGAGAAAAAGGCCGTGATAGCACCGATATCCCATATCTCCTCGTCTGTGAAGCCATGCTCACGAAGCGTGTCGAAATCTTCGTCGTCCACTGACTGCGCGTCGAGTGACACCTTCGCGGCAAAGTCGAGCATGACTTTTTGCCGCGGCGTAATGTCGGCTTTGCGGTAATTCGTGGCAACCTGGTCAGCCAGCAACGGATTCTTTTCACGTATGCGCAGCACGGCGCCGTGAGCCACGACGCAGTAAATACAATGATTCAATCCCGATGTTGCGACGACAATCATTTCCCGTTCACCCTTGCTCAGCCCTTCCTCCTTCTCCATCAGTGCATCGTGATAGGCAAAGAACGCCCGAAACTCATCGGGTCGGTGAGCCAGCGCGAGAAAAACATTCGGAATGAATCCGGTCTTTTCCTGTACTGCAACTATCCTGTCACGAATGTCGTCCGGTAAATCCTCAAGATCGGGGACGGGAAAACGACTGATCGGTTGGTCTGCCATGCACTGGTCTCCTCAATTCAAACAAAACTATGCGGTCAAAGTTTGGAGTAAAATTTAGGGTCAGAGTAGAAACAAGCCCTTATCCTGCTGTTTACGCTCGTCGATTACACGAACTCCGTCAAACACTGCGCATCCGCATTGCGTTCGAGGTCCGCTGTTAATCTGCTACCATTGATGCCATTGGGAACTTTGGCTCGTGACCCGAAACGGCCGGACGAAATGATCGGCGTCGACAGACATTATTGACATCATTTTTATTTATCAAAAACTTAAGAGTGTAATTGGCGGAGAAGGAGGGATTCGAACCCCCGGTCCCCGGTAAGGGGGACAACGCATTTCGAATGCGGCCCGTTCGACCACTCCGGCACTTCTCCTGAACTAACTACAACACTGCAAACTACCAACGCATTTCACTTGAATTTCGCGTGGCGGATTGTACGCTTTTCGTGGTCGGTTTGGCATTTCCCTCGCAAATTTTCGTTTCGCCGGGAGCAACGGAACTACCTAAATCCTGACATATGCCCGGTTAGTTACTGTTCCGTCAAGAATTAGTTAAATCGTCCACTCATTATACTGGGCTAGTACCTGCATTTTATCCTTCGCTGCGGTAGCCTATGGCCTACTACGAAGTGCATTTTACCTGTCGAAACACGGACATACTGTGCAGAGCAGCGTCTGCGATCACCACGAATTGCCGCGCCGCTAACAGGTAAAAAAGGATATGTTTGTGCCTGCCGGGAAATTGCAGGTATGAACTAACGGAGATTGACTTTGCGGCTGTTGACCTGCGCTTTAGTTGCGGCATTGATTAGCACCTGTTCGCCGCAGCCGCCTCTCATCGAGCAAGTGCTGGAGCTCGGTGAGTTACGCGTTGTCACGCGCAATACACCCACCACCTATTTCGTCGGGCCGGACGGTCCCGCGGGACCCGAGTTCGACCTCGTCCAGGGTTTCGCGGACGAACTCGGCGTCAAGCTGGTCATTGAGTCGGTGGATAGCGTGTCGGAAATCATGCCCTACCTGCTTTCCGGAAAAGCTCATATGGCCGCCGCCGGACTGTCAATGACCAGCTCTCGCCGCAAGTATCTCGATTTTGGCTATCCGTACGAATGGGTCGACATGCACCTGATATACAAACTCGGCACTGGCAAACCACAGACGATGCAGAACGTACAAGGTCGACCGATCGAAGTGGTCGCCGATAGCAGCCATTCGGAGATGGTCCAGGCGCTCAGTGAGATTTATCCGGGGCTCGAGTGGTCACAAAATGCTGACGACGAAGTCGCCGACCTGCTGGCCAAAGTCGCTCGTGGGGAGATAGATTTCACGATCGCCGATAGCACAGAATTCAACATCCAGCGGCACTTTTATCCGGACCTTAGGGTCGCACTCGACCTGGAAATAGACGACCCGCTGGCCTGGGCCTATCGCAAGGATGATGGCAGCAGCTTGCTCGAACGCGCTGACAATTACCTGATCAACGCCGATCGCGCTGGCATCGTTGCACAGGTCCATGACCGTTATTACGGCCACACCAAGGAATTTGATTACGTCGGAACCCGCGCGTTTCTGCGCCATTTTGAGAGTCGTCTGCCGCGCTACCGGGATATGTTCACCACCGCTGCCAGGCAGCAGGGTGTCGACTGGAAACTGCTGGCGGCGATCGGGTATCAGGAATCGCACTGGCGATCGAATGCGGTATCACCGACCGGCGTTCGCGGCATCATGATGTTGACCAAAGATACGGCAGACTATCTGGACATTGAAGACCGCATGGATCCACATAGCAGCATTTTTGGCGGTGCGCGTTTTTATGCCCGACAGACGACACGTTTACCGGATTCAATTGAATATCCTGACAGAGCGTGGTTTGCGCTTGCCGCTTACAACGTTGGCTTTAACCACATCAAGGATGCGCGACAGATTGTCGAATGGCAGGGAGGCGACCCGGACAAATGGATCGACGTGAGCAAGGCGCTGCCGCTGCTGGCAAAAAGAAAATGGTATTCCCGTGTTCCGTATGGATATGCGCGAGGGTGGGAACCGGTTCTTTATGTGAACAACATTCGGAGTTATTACAATATTCTTCTTTGGATTACGGAGAACGAAGAATCGGAGGAAGAAGCCGTGGAAGAGGAAACCGAGGAGGAGAATATTGAGATTGCGTCGAGTACTTGAGATCGTCGCGGTCGCGCGTCAGGTCGCGCACCTACAGGAGTGCCAATAGAAAGACGGTGGAGCGCGACCTGGCGCGCGATGAAAATCCCGGCCAGCGCATCCGGTAAAATCAGCGTGGTGAGGCAGCTGCTCGTTGCTCTGCAAAAAACGAATGCAACATTTCGCCGGATTCATCAGCCATTAAACCACCGTTCACCTCAATGCGATGATTCAAATAGCGCTCTCCGGCAAGGTCGATAGCGCTGCCCAGTGCACCTGCCTTATCGTCGTATGCCGCAAAAACAAGCCGCGCAATTCTCGCCTGAATCAAGGCCCCGACACACATCGCACAAGGTTCCAGCGTCACGAACATCGTCGCACCGGTCAGGCGGTGATTATTTTGTGACAGGCCGGCCTGCCGCAACGCCACTATTTCCGCGTGTGCGCTCGGATCATGATCCTCGATGGAACGATTGTGTCCGCGCCCGATAATGTCGTTCGCGACCATAACAATCGCGCCCACCGGAACCTCGCCCTCCTCCATGGCAAGCCGCGCTTCAACCATAGCCGCCTGCATCATGGCCTGATCGCTGTTCGTCCAGCCGTTCATTCCCATTCGATGGTGGCCGGTGGCTTACCGGATATGTCGTAAGTGACGCGGGAAATTCCATCAATCTCATTAATGATACGTAAAGACACAAGCTCGAGAAATTCATAGGGCAGGTGCGCCCAGCGCGCAGTCATAAAATCCACCGTTTCCACCGCCCGCAATGCGATCACGTAGTCATAACGTCGTCCGTCTCCCATGACGCCCACTGACCGTACCGGCAGAAAAACGGCGAAAGCCTGACTGGTTTGGTTGTACAGGTCGTGGCGGTGCAGTTCCTCGATAAAAATGTTGTCAGCCAGTTGCAATAGCGAGACAAATTCCGGCCGCACCTCTCCCAGTACCCGCACGCCCAGACCCGGCCCTGGAAATGGGTGTCGATAGACCATCTCGCGGGGCAGCCCGAGTTCCATACCAATCTTGCGAACTTCATCCTTGAACAACTCGCGTAGCGGCTCCACCAATCGCATGCGCATATTTTCCGGCAGTCCGCCCACGTTGTGGTGTGACTTGATGACGTGCGCCTTGCCGGTCGACGTACCGGCTGACTCAATAACGTCAGGATAAATCGTGCCTTGCGCCAGCCACTCGATGTCTTGCAGTTTCGCCGCCTCCTCTTCAAAAATTTCGATGAACAAACCACCAATGATCTTGCGCTTTTCCTCCGGATCGTCGATGCCCTGTAGCGCTGCGAAGTACCGATCCGCCGCGTTGACACGAATAACATTGACGCCCAGATGTTCCGCGAATGTCTCCATCACCTGGTCACCTTCACGCAACCTGAGCAGACCATGGTCGACGAAAACGCACGTCAACTGGTCGCCAATCGCTTCGTGCAGCAGCGCAGCAACCACGGACGAATCCACTCCGCCGGAAAGACCCAGCAATACCTGGCCCTCGCCCACCTGCTGGCATACTGTCGCAATCGCATCCCTGACGATCGTGCCCGGCGTCCATGCCTCCGGGCAGGCGCATATGTCGCGCACGAACCGTTGCAGGATGTGCTGGCCTTGCAGGGTATGTGTGACCTCCGGGTGAAACTGCACACCGTAGTAATGGCGTTCCCTGTCTTCCATGGCCGCCAGCGGTGAGTTCGCGCTGCGGCCAGCGATATCAAAGCCGGGCGGCACCGATTCAACCCGGTCCCCGTGACTCATCCACACTTTGAGCAACGGCGGCGAGGTCGCCTCCGCATCCGACAAACCTGCAAGCAGTTCCGATTCCAGCGGCTCAAGCTCCGCATAACCGAACTCTCGATGCGCCGATGCCGCCACTTCGCCACCAAGCTGTGCGGCCATCGCCTGCATGCCATAGCATATTCCCAGTACCGGTACGCCCAGCTCAAACACGGCCGGCGACACTCGCGGTGGCTGTTGCAAGTTGACCGATTCCGGTCCGCCGGAAAGGATGACGCCGGATGGTCCGAAATCGCGCAACGCCGCCTCGTTCATATCCCAGGGATGAACTTCCGAATAGACGCCGCATTCGCGGACTCGCCGGGCGATGAGTTGCGTGTACTGGCTACCGAAATCCAGGATGAGGATTCGATGCGCGTGGATATCGGCTTTTTGGTTTGCCGGGATTGGCTGATTCATTGGATCGCTGTCGCTAGTCATTCATCAATGAGGGAATGGTCGAATTTACTTGAATAGTCCGGGCTAGTGGTCCAACCGGGCAGGTTGGACTACTAGGTAGAGCTTCGATAATTTGGTGCTTCTTTGGTTATCGCAACGTCGTGTACATGGCTCTCCGCCATTCCCGCCGAAGTGATCTTAATAAACTGGGGCCGGGTGCGCATCTCCTCGATATTGCGGCTGCCGGTGTAGCCCATCGCCGCGCGAACGCCGCCAATTAGTTGATGCACGATAGCTATCACGGAACCCTTATAGGCAACGCGTCCCTCAATACCCTCGGGAACCAGTTTTTCCAGCTCCTCGGTCGCGTCCTGAAAATATCGATCGGATGACCCATGACTCTGCCCCATGGCGCCGACCGATCCCATGCCTCGATACGATTTATAGGAACGCCCCTTGTAGAGTTCGACTTCGCCCGGTGACTCTTCGGTTCCGGCAAATAAACTGCCAATCATGATGGAGTGAGCACCGGCGACCAGTGCCTTCGCTATATCGCCGGAGAAACGTATTCCACCATCGGCGATCAGCGGCACACCGCTTGCTCGCAGCTCTTTCGCAATCTCGGCAACAGCAGAAATCTGCGGCATACCAACTCCGGATACGACTCGCGTGGTACATATGGATCCAGGCCCAATACCCACTTTCACGCCGGTGGCGCCCGCCTCGACCAGTGCCGCGGCCGCGTCGCCGGTAACGATATTGCCACCAACAATCTGCAGCTCCGGATAGGTTTTCGCCGTACGCCGAACGCGATCCAGCACGCCTTTCGAGAAACCATGTGACGTGTCGACAACGACAACATCAACACCGGCCGCGACCAGGGCCTCCAGGCGTTCATCGGTATCCTTGCCGGTACCGACTGCCGCGCCCACGCGCAATGCGCCGCGTTCGTCTTTACAGGCTCTCGGAAAATCGGATGCCTTCTGGAAGTCCTTGGCGGTAATCATGCCCCGCAACTCAAAATTATCCCCGACTACCAGTACCTTCTCGATTCGATACTTGTGCAACAACGACATGACCTCGTCATCGTCCGCGCCCTCCCGGACCGTCACCAGGCGATCCTTCGGCGTCATTACGGTCGAGACCGGTGCATCCAGATTGGTCTCAAAGCGCAAGTCGCGATGGGTGACGATACCAATGGTTTCATTGCCCTCGACGACCGGGACGCCGGAGATACCCAGCGCACGAGTCAACTCAATGACTTCACGAATCGTCTTGTCCTGGGACACGGTAATCGGATCTTTGACGATGCCACTTTCGAATTTCTTGACCCGCAACACCTCCCGGGCCTGATTCTCAGGTGACATGTTTTTGTGGATAATGCCCATGCCGCCTTCCTGCGCCATCGCAATCGCCAGTGGCGACTCCGTGACCGTGTCCATGGCCGCTGACAGCAAGGGAATATTCAGCCTGATCTCCGCCGTCAGTTGGGTCGATAAATCAACTTCGCGTGGCAGCACATCGGAGTACGCGGGCTGCAGCAGGACATCGTCAAATGTCAGGGCTTCTTTGGCTATCCTCATAGGACCTCTTCGCAGATGACGCTCGGGCGGGTAAACGGTCAATTGTACGCGGACAGGATTTTTCAGTAAACGCCTGACAACACCTGATGGCCGCTGAGTCGCATTTTTTTCTCCGTGTCCTGCGCACTGGCCAGGGACAGGTTCGCTATACTGGGGCAATGGACGATTTTGAGCTCGAAGCGACGCCGCAAACGGCAATCAGCGTAACGGAACTGAACCGCACCGTGCGGACGCTCATTGAACGCGGTGTGGGTCGGGTCTGGGTCGAGGGAGAAATGTCCAATCTGGCCCGGCCTGCCTCCGGGCACCTCTATTTCAGCCTCAAAGACGATGCAGCCCAGGTACGCTGTGCGTGGTTCCGCCAGCGACAGCGATCACCCACCATCAATCTGAAAAATGGTGATAAGTTGCTGGCATACGGCAAGGTCAGCCTGTATGAGGCACGAGGTGATTATCAGCTCATCGTGGAACGACTTGAAGCGGCCGGTGAAGGTGAATTGCGGCGACGGTTCGAGGAACTCAAGCGAAAGCTCGCCGCCGAGGGCTTGTTTGATGAGGCGCTGAAAAAGCCGCTACCAACACTTCCGCACTGTATCGGTGTCATTACGTCACCGAGCGGCGCGGCCGTGCGCGATGTACTCAGTGTACTGCAGCGACGATTTCCGGCCATACCGGTCGTTGTCTACCCCGTGGCAGTTCAGGGAGATGCCGCCGCGCCCGAGATTTGCGCCGCGCTTTTACTGGCGGCACGTCGCGCGGAATGTGATGTGCTCATACTTGGCCGGGGCGGTGGCTCGCTGGAGGACCTGTGGGCATTCAACGAGGAGGCGGTGGCAAGAGCCATTTACGACTGTCCACTCCCTGTCATTAGCGCGGTGGGCCACGAAGTTGATTTCACCATCGCCGATCTGGTCGCTGACTATCGGGCTCCCACGCCCTCCGGAGCCGCCGAGATCGTGGTCCCCGACCAGCGCGAGTGGCAGCGCCATTTTGCGCTGGCATGCAAGCGCTTCAGTGGGCATATGCAACGACTGCTGGAGGACCGCTATCAGAAACTCGACTGGCTGGCACGTCGATTGCGACAATGCAGCCCACAAGCAACCGTCACCCGGCAAGGCGAGCAACTACAAGGTTTACGTAAGACCCTGGCGACCGCGATGCGCACCGACCTGATGCGACGGAGCCGAGCCATCGAACGTATCGAGTCCCGACTCCGCCAGCAATCCCCTGCCGCCCGCCTGCAAAGAATGGCACTGCGACTGGCATCGCTTCGGCAGCGTCTGAATGCCGGTGCCGAAGCCTCGATTGCGGCCACCGCCAACCGACTGGCGTTGTCATCACGCGCACTGCAAGCCATCAGCCCTTTGGCGACACTCGAACGGGGCTACGCGATCGTGAGCGACACCGAAGGCCGGGCAATAACAGACGCGGGCGCCATAACGAAAGGCAGTGTCATTGAAGCGAGACTAGCCCACGGCCGAATCGAAGCCATCGTAAGCAAGACCGGCAAGGATGACATGCCCAACTAAGGTGCTCTACCGCACCACCAGCAAGTGTCGCTATGACCGGGCGGACCGATGTCTGCGGTGGGCGTCCGCGATCGAGTCAAGGCTCTCCGAGTGAGCGGACGCCCACCGCAGACATCGGTCCGCAATCCCACCCGACCCGACACCCCTGCCTCCTCACGCATTCTTCCAGCCGCCGTCAGCCGTCAAGAAACCGACAAATTACCGGCCTAAACGCGTCCATATCCACCAAAAACGAATCATGCCCGCGATTACAGTCCAATGGCACGAATTCGACCTCATCGACAACGGCCGACAAGCCCTCCGCCATCTCCTGTTGCTGGTGAATCGGAAACAGAATATCCGTGCGCACGCCAATCACCATAGCCCGCTCCAGCCGCAATTTACTAAAGCCTGCGGCCAGCGAACCACCGTGCTCGGCCAGGTCGAATAAATCCGATGCGCGCGACAAATACAGATAACAGTTCGGATCGAATTGCCCGGTAAACTTCTGCGCATGGGATTCGAGGTAAGACTCGATGGCGAAATCACCAAAAAACTGATCACCCGCGTGGCCCTCGGACAGCATTCGCTCACGGCCGAACCGCTCCTCCCACTCCTCGGCGGAGCGATAGGTGATCATGCCGAGTTTGCGCGCGAGGCGCTGACCGCTAATGGGTGGGTTGTCCAGCGAGTAGTGACCACTATCCCACTTCGGATCCTGTCGAATCATCTCCCGCTGCAGCGAACGCACAGCAATGGAAAATGGCAATGCCCGGGCCGACGACGACACCGAAAGGAACGATGTCGTAAATTCGGGATGCCTGACACAAAAGGCCAATGCACTCATGCCGCCCATCGAACAGCCGATCGTGGTGTGAATTCGCTCCAGCCCCAGCGCCTTGACCACCTCGTAGCCACCGTCCGCCACATCTTCAAGCGTTAGCACGGGGAACTCCAATCGATAACGCTTGCCAGTCACCGGGTTGATCGATGCCGGGCCAGTCGAACCGTAGCAACTACCCAGCGAGTTAATGCAGATAATGAAAAAACGATCAGAGTCGAGCGGCAGCCCGGAGCCGATCATATCCTCCCACCAGCCCGTGGCCTGGTTAGCCGGCGACGACGCCGCATGGGCCGACGGCGACAATCCGGTAAACAAGAGAATGGCGTTATCACCTTTGCCCTGCAGTTCTCCCCAGGTCTCATAGGCAATGGTTGGCGATTCCAGAAAGCCACCGCGATGCATCGGAAACTGACCGCTAACGTTGATCGTCCTGGTTGCGCTCATCTCGCCTCCTGCCTATTTCTTGACGTGTTTCATCAACCGTTCACGCTTGCGCTGTTGTCGTGGCGTTAGTTTGTTGCGTCGGCCTTTGAAGGGATTCTTGCTGGTTTTGAAAACCAGTCGAACGGGTGTGCCCTGGAGATGGAACAACTTGCGAAATCGATTCGCCAGATAGCGTCGATAAGCATCGGGCAGTCGTTCGGTTTGATTGCCATGAACAACGATCACCGGTGGATTCCGGCCACCCTGGTGTGCGTAACTCAGTTTGATACGTCGCCCCCTGACCAGCGGCGGAGCATGCGCGTTTACCGCATCCGCCAGTGCCGTGGTCAGAGCCGTGGTCGCCAAATCCCGTGTCGCCGCTTTGTAAGCACGTTGAGCCGCCGGCAATAAATCGCCAACGCCCGTGCCATGCAATGCAGAAATCGTATGTTGTTCGGCAAATTCAAGGAATGGCAGGCGACGGTCTAGCTGATCTCTTACATGGCGTCGTTTGTCCGGATCCAGCCCGTCCCACTTATTGGTCACAACGACCATCGCACGTCCACGCTCGACGGCCAGACCCATAAGACTGACATCCTGTTCCGTGACACCCTCTTGCGCATCCAGCACCGCAAGCACTACCTGAGATCGCTCCATGGCCTGCAATGCTTTGATAATACTAAATTTCTCGATAGTTTCATGGACCTTCGACTTGCGTCGGACGCCGGCGGTATCGACCAGGATATAGTGTCGACCATCACGTTCGAAGGGTACGGCGACACTGTCGCGGGTCGTTCCAGGCTGGTCGAACACGACCAGCCGCTCCTCGCCCAAGAGGCGATTGATGAGCGTGGATTTGCCTACATTGGGTCGGCCAATCACGGCAATTCGAAGTTCCTTGCCGCCGGCGTCTGCCGCTGCTTCGTCATCCGGCACCTCGTCCGTCACATACGGCGCGAGCACCTCGTCCATCAATGCCGAGACTCGATCCCCATGTGCGGCAGACACAGCAACCGGGTCCCCGACACCCAGTCCGTGAAACTCACCGGTGGCAATGGCCTTATCAAGGCCTTCGGCCTTGTTGGCCACCAGCCAGCTCTTTTTGGCGTGCTTGCGGGCCAGTTCGGCGACGTGCTCATCAGCCGCAGTAAGCCCGCTGCGGCCGTCAACCATGACGATGGCAACATCGGCCTCCTGCAAGGCAATCACGGTTTGCTCAACCATGAGTTCACTGATGCCGCTTTCGCCACCCGCCACACCGCCGGTATCAATGACCAGGTAGGGGATCGGGCCCACTTTGCCGAAGCCGTACTGCCGGTCCCGGGTCAGACCCGGATAGTCCGCCACCAGCGCGTCACGCGACCGTGTCAGACGATTAAATAATGTTGATTTGCCAACATTGGGTCGGCCGATGAGTGCGATAACAGGAAGCATTGGATGGGCCCGACGCCATGCTGGCTCAGGTTTCCTCTTCGGCGTCGTCTGTTTTAACCGGACGTTTCGGTTGCCTGACCCGGTACGCCGCAATGACGCCCGATTCATTTTGTACGATCAGGTTGCCACCAATAACAACAGGTGCCGCGGAAATCATGCCCTTGCCGACACGAATACGCGCGACTGGCGTACCATCCGCACTGTCGAAAAAATGTACATAACCTTCAAAATCTCCGACGGCAACGGCCGTATCGAAGGGCACCGGTGCTGTTGGCTCGCGCCGCACCAATGCCGTTTGACGCCATACTTCAACGCCATCGCGACGCTTCAGTCCGATCAACTCACCGGTGTCGCTCAGAGTGTAAATATTCTCCCAGTCGGCACCAATCCCGGCAAAGCTCGATATTTCCCGAACCCACAGAATCTGACCGGACTCGGCGGCCAACGAAGCCAGCCGACCCTGGTAACCCACGGCGTAAACATCCTGGCCGACCACGGCAATGGCACCGTCAACATCGGATAGTCGTTCCAGGTCTGAACGCCCCTTGGGTGGCGACAGCACCGATTCCCATTCGACGACCCCGTCATCCAGGCCGGCTGCCAACAAACGGCCGTTATCGAATCCGGCAATGACCGTCGTGCCGACAATAACCGGATTCGCCGTTCCGCGCAGCGTCAGCGGTGGCGTCGGCTGCTCCAGCAACCAGCGCTCCGTGCCATCGAACAAGGCGAATCCGCGTAATTTGCCGTCGATCGTTGCGACGATGACGGTATCGTCCTTGATCAACGGCGGTGCCACCGATTCACTCTCGATGTTGATGCGCCACAACTCGGTTCCGTCTGTCGCTTGCAGGCAATACACGTCACCCTGCAAGCTGACCACGACTATGCGATTTTCGCCAACACCAGGACCGGCACTCAATTCCTGCTCGAGTTCGGTTTGCCACAATCGCGTGCCTTTTTGCGGATTGAATGCGGTAATCACGCCATCGAAACTAGCCGCATAAATTCTGGCTCCGTCGCCCGCCGGCTTAAGTGACAGTCGCAGAAACTCGCTGCCACCGCCAACTTTTCCCGACCACATCTTCTTGATATCGAGGGTCTGGTCGACGTCGAGCAATTTCGTGGGCTCAAGCTCCTTGTCATCATCATTGTTGCCAAACAAACTGCAGGCCGACAGTGAAACGGCCGCAATGCTCGCCAGTAAAAGATGATTGACGAATCTCACTCGCTGGTCTCCTCACCGGCAGACGCATTCGCGGCCTCTTCTTCCACAACCGCCGCCGCCTCATCTGCTTCGCCGCCAGCCGCCGGGTCGGCGGCAAGAGTGGCCGGCGCCGTACCAGCGGGCAAGTCAAAAATTTTCATTTGCACCAGTGCCGAGTCCAGAACCTGGGCGGCGTTTGGATCCGCGAGGGCGGCCTGATAAGACGCCTCCGCATCCTGATACTGCCCTTTCGCGAAATAAGCATCCCCGATCAATTCATTGAACCGGGCGGCGAACCCGCTGCTCGCCTGGCCCTCGAGCAATGCCAGAACTTCGTCTGCTTTGTTCTGATAGAGCAGGATCTTGGCCAATCGAATGCGACCTACCTGTTTGAAATCGATGTTGTTGCCATCGCTCAGAAGATCTCGCAATACGGCCGCCGCGTCTTCGTCCCTGCCCTGACCCATGTACACACGTGCCATGGCCAGGCGAGCTTCGTCGGCGTAAATCGTTTCCGCGTAATCAGCATAAATATCCGTCGCAATGACTTCCGCTGGTTCGAGTCGGTCCTCTGCCACCTCATCCACCAGTAATTCGTACAACGCCGAGGCTTCAAGCTGAGTGTCGAGCTGGCTGCTTTTCCATTGATTGAATCCGAAGATACCGCCAACACCCAGCACCAGACCGGCTATCACGTAGCTGCCATTTTCTTTCCACCAGGCGCGCATTTCTTCAAGTTGTTCTTTCTCTGAAAGTGTTTCGTCCACGATTGTGCCTTCTCTCAATTATCAGGCCCGGCGTCGGGCCAATCAGTAAAATTAATCCAGGTCCCCAAGCACGTTGCCGAGCTCGGTAACAACATTGTCCAGCGGAACGCTTTTTTGCTCTTCCCCACTGCGCAGGGGTTTCAGGCCTGCTATGTTCCCGGCGATCTCATCTTCACCAAGTATTAATGCAAACAACGCACCACTCTTGTCGGCACGTTTGAGTTGCGACTTAAAACTGCCACCGCCAAGATTTACCTCAACACGTATGGCACTGATGCCATCTTTGAGCTCCTCATTCAGCTCAAAAGCACGCGTCAGCGCAGCCTCGCCCGCCGCCACGATATAGACATGCGGATCTCGACCGGGTGCCGCACCACCGCAAACCTCAAACAAAGCCACCAGTCGCTCGATGCCCATCGCCCAGCCGATGGCAGCCGTCGGCCGTCCGCCAAGTTTCTCCACCAGGCCGTCGTAACGACCGCCGGAGCACACGGCTCCTTGCGAGCCCAGCGCATCCGTCACCCATTCAAAAACCGTGCGATTGTAGTAATCGAGACCTCGCACCAGGCGTGGATTCACGGTATAGGCAATCTCAGCGGCATCCAGCAGCGCTTTGAGCCCCGCAAAATGCTGTGCCGATTCATCATCCAGATAGTCCAGCATCACTGGCGCCGCAGCAACAATATCCTTTAGTTCCGGGTTCTTCGAATCGAGTATCCGCAGCGGGTTCTTCTCGAGCCGGCGCATACTATCCTCATCCAGCCTGTTTTTCACTGTTGTGAAATAGGCGATGAGCTCTTGTCTATAAATAGCACGCGCTTCAGCGCTGCCGAGCGAGTTGATTTCGAGCGTCAGCCGCGACAGGCCAAGGCGTTGCCACATGCGTGCGCACAAGATGATTAACTCGGCATCCACATCCGGGCCAGCGAAGCCCATCGCTTCCACATCGAACTGGTGAAATTGCCTGTAGCGGCCCTTTTGCGGTTTTTCGTAACGAAACATGGGGCCACAGGTCCACAGTTTCTGGCGCTGATTGTGCAGCAAGCCATTGGTGATGCCGGCTCGCACCATGCTGGCCGTCGCCTCCGGTCGCAATGTCAGACTTTCGTCGTTGCGATCCGCAAACGTGTACATCTCTTTTTCGACGATATCGGTGACTTCACCAATTGAACGCTGAAACAATTCAGTATGCTCGATGATCGGCAAGCGGATTTCCCGATAGCCATAAGACTCGACCACCTCGCGCACGATCTCCTCGACATAGCGCCAGATTCCGGAGGCCTCCGGCAAGACATCGTTCATGCCTCTGACTGCGCGTGGTTTCATGATATTTACCGGGCGTTGACGGTGAGTCGAGCCGTCCGGCCGCTGAGCATGGAGTCCGGAATCACGTAATCCTGACCGTTTACGGCCACCGCGACATTGGCGCTGTCACCGAACAATGCCCGCAATGGCGCGGCCCCGGTTACGGAAACATGGCGACCAGCCCGACCGAGGTCGAAAAAGAGTCGCTTGCCGGAGGCATCAGACACCTCTGTCCAACAATCTCCGCTAAAACGCATGTCCAGCGTTGCCTGGGGAACCGTTGCGTCGGTGGCTATCGCCTGAGATGCCTCGGACAGCGAGTCGGACAGATCATCGCCATAGGTTTCACTCGTCAACTCCGCGACCGCTGCTTCGCTATCCACAGGCTCCGACATTTCGTCAGTCCCATCGACGAGCCCGGCCTGCGCACTCTCGGGCAAGCGATCCGCCGGGTCGGCCGGTGCGGCCGCGCCCTCCTGCTCGTCGGCTGCCGAAACAAACGGAGCCAGGGTCGCGGTATCCGTTTCCACTAACGGTTCAGCGGCGCGTTGTTCGAACCACCACCACGCTGCCGCCGCGGCAGCCACCACTGCCAGCACGATGACAGCGCGTGCGATCCAGCGACCAAAATCGTAATCACGCGGAATTTTGCGTCGGCGTCCGACGACCGGTGGTGCACCAACCGCACGATTCAGTGAATAGTAGTCCGCCAGAATATCGTCTGTTGGCACACCGACCAGCTCGGCGTATTTTCGCAAGTGCCCTTTCGCAAATACCGGCGCGCCGAGCACGTCAAACTGATTCTCTTCCAGGGCACGTACTTTCGGCTCGTCAAGATGCAGTTCCTTGGCAATGTCGAGCACGGAAATTTCCTGCGCCCGCCTGGCTTCCGCCAGCCGTTTGCCGGCAAGCATTTCTTCGGCCTCGGGTTCCTGCTCAGTTTTCTGTTTATCCGTCATCGTTATTCCGCTATCAGCGATTCTGAAGAAGGCGACTGGCTTCGGCCGACTCCGGGAAATCCCTTAGCAACTGATTCGAATAGTCGCTCGCCGCGCGTGAATTTCCCAGCTCCTCTTCCAGCATAACCCCGAAATACAGAATCGACGCGCTAGCGAGATTCGTCGACAAGAATCGTTGCAGGAAGGCCCGGGCGACGAGATTGTCACCCGCTTTGCGCTTCAAGACCGCCATTTGTAACAACGCCTCACCGTAGTTTGACTTTTCGCTTAACGCTCGACGAAAATACTCCTCGGCGGCCACAGCGTCCGGCTTATTGACCATGCAGACGCCCGCATTGGTCATCATCGTTTCGGGATCGTCATTTTCCGGCATATTGATGGCGCGTTCAAACTGCTCGCGCGCCTGATCGAATTCCCGTTGCTGACACAAGAAAACGGCGTAGGTATTTCGGACGCCGATGTCCTTGGGCCCGTAGCGAACCGCCAGGTCAAAGTGCTGGATTGCCAGTCGCTGGTTATCCAGTGCCTGGTAGGTCATCGCCAGCACCGAATGTGCCAGAGGATATTCCTGATCGAACTCCAGCGCATACTCCAGTCGATCCCGCGCAAGCTCATATTGGCCATTTCGAAAATACCGCGCACCCAGCGAGTAATACTGGAGTGCGGCCTCTTCCTTGTCCGGCTTACGGTCCACCGGGTTGTCCGATGTCGATACACAGGCGCTCATCAGCGTTACGGCGATGATGCCGACCCATAGTTTGCGGTTAATCGTCACGATGCTGCCACCCTTCTGTTCCGGTCACCCAGCCTGACCCGTATCCGATCGCTTACTTTACCAGCCAACTGACCGCACGCGGCATCGATATCGTCGCCACGCGTTCTGCGAGTCGTGGCGATCACGCCGAGCTCACGGATTCGGCCCTGGAATCGAGCTATGGTCGCGGCCGGGGAACAGCCGAATTCATTGCCCTTGAATGGATTGAACGGAATCAAATTGATCTTTGCCGGCCTGTCACGCAACAGGGCCGCCAGTTGCTCCGCGTGTTGCAACGAATCGTTGACGCCTTTCAACATGACATATTCGAAGGTGATGAAACGATTTGCACGCTTCGCCGCATAGGACCAGCACGCAGCCAGAAGCTCATCAATGGGATGCATGCGATTGATCGGTACCAGGCGAGTGCGCAACTCGTCAGTCGGCGCGTGCAGCGACACGGCCAGTGACACATTGCAATCATCAGCCAGGCGGTTTATCTGTGGCACGATGCCAGACGTGCTGACGGTGATTCGTCGCCGGGACAGTCCATAGGCATAGTCCGAGAGCAACAACTGCAACGCCGCGATAAGATTGCGGTAGTTGGCCATGGGCTCGCCCATGCCCATGAAAACCACATTGCTCACCGCCGGGTCGCCGCTGGCCCGCGGTGGCAGGACACGATTCGCATAGCAAACCTGACCCACAATTTCGGCACTGGTCAAATTGCGATTGAACCCCTGAGCGCCGGTGGCGCAAAATGCACAATCCAGTGCACAACCTACCTGCGATGATATACACAACGTGCCGCGTCCCGGCTCCGGGATAAAAACCGTCTCGATGGCCTGACCGCCGCCGGTCGAAAACAGCCATTTCACCGTGCCGTCCGCCGAGCGTTGCTCAGAGACCACCTCGGGCAAGGCGATATCCGCAACATGACTGAGTTGCTCTCGCAGTCCCTTGGAAATGTCGGTCATCACTTCAAAATCGCTGGCACCACGTTGATGAATCCATTGCATAACCTGGCGCGCACGAAACGGTTTCTCACCGAGGTCGGAGAAAAAGGTCTCGAGTCCGGCTTGTGACAAACCGACCAGGTTCTGCTTTGTATTTGATGCCTGCATCGTAAGCAATCCGCCGCGATCTATCGGGTGCGTGGACACACCCCATCGTCACCGAAGAAAAAGGCAATTTCCTGCGCCGCCGTGTCCGTGGCATCCGAGCCGTGCACAATATTTTCCTCGATGCTGTCGGCAAAGTCGGAGCGAATGGTGCCGGCGTCCGCGTCGGCCGGATTCGTGGCACCCATGATGTTGCGGTGCGTATTCACGGCGTCCTCGCCTTGCAGCGCCGTCACCATGACCGGGCCAGATCGCATGTAGGCAACCAGGTCGTTGTAAAAAGGCCGTTCCTTGTGTACAGCGTAAAATCCCTCGGCCTGTTCCTGACTGAGATGCAACATTTTTGCAGCGACAATCATCAAGCCGGCCTTCTCAAATCGGCTGTAAATTTCTCCGATCAGGTTCTTTTGGACACCATCGGGCTTGATAATTGAGAGCGTTTGCTCAACGGACATTCGATTCTTCCTTTCTTCCATTAGCGAAAAAAGCCGGGCATGACATGCCGGCCGTGCGTAAACCTTCAATTTTACTGGTAAATTCAGTGCCAGGCAATGCGGCTGGCATCGGCGTCAGACGCTGAAACTTTCTCCGCAGCCACACTCACCAGTCACATTCGGATTGCGAAAACTAAACGCTTCGTTCAGCCCTTCCTTGACGAAATCGACTCTCGTACCATCGATAAGCTCAAGGCTCTCCGGATCGACCACAATCTTGACGCCCTGATCTTCAAAGACGACATCGCCGTCTTCAACAGCTTCGGCATAATTCACCACGTAAGCGAAGCCATTGCAGCCCATTTTCTTGATGCCCAGGCGCAAACCGATCCCTTTGCCGCGCACCAGCAAATGGTTTTTGACGCGATCTGCCGCCGGCGGTGTCAGTGATATAGCCATTGTTGTCAATTCGTCCTTAGTCGGTCGCCGCCTCGTCGAGCCGCGATAACAGCGCTCGGATGGCGTCTTCAAGCAGTAGTATACGGCCGGTTTTCTCCACCGGCACCCCCAGTGTTGTCATAAGCTCGGAAACACTGAAATCCCTCAGTTGATTGACGGGTCCGCCCTCGAATCGTGCGCAACAGGCTTCGGTCGCCGCAATCAGATGCGGGCAGCCGAAGACACGAAAACGAAGCGCAAGCAGGTCACCGTTCTTCACGGCCGCCCGCAATTGCAGCTGCGGGCCCGATGCGGAGGCGCTTACCCGCACTTCGTGGTGCCTGCCAGCATTGATCGGCAACTCCGTCGCATGCGTCGGAGCCGCAAACAACGCCCGAACCTGTTCGTTATAGGGACTCAGTGGCACTGATCTCGCTGCGTCGGTCACGTCAGTGACTCCGGTGCGATGGCACGCAGCCTGGCCACCGCCGACAGATATCGGTCACGTGCGAATTCGATATCGTTGCTGGTCGTCTCCGGACCGAAACTGAAGCGGATGGCGCTTTGCGCCTCAAGATCCGTGCGGCCAAGCGCTTTCAATACGAACGATGGTTCGCCACTATGAGTGTTGCAGGCAGAGCCGCTGGCCACACACAACGGTTCCAGCGCCAGCATCAGGCTTTCACCCTCCACGCCCGCGGCGCTGACATTCAATATGCCCGGATAGTGGCTTTCGGCCGAGCCGTTCAGGGTAATGCCAGGACAGCGGATGAGGCCCTCCCACAATATTTTCCGCAGTGTCGCGGCATGTGACAGATTCTCCTCAAGTCGCTCCCGGGCCAGCCGGGCAGCGACACCCATGCCAATGATCTGGTGCAACGGCGAGGTCCCTGGACGCAGTCGCTTTTCCTGGCCCCCGCCGTACAGCAACGGCTTCACGCCGCATCCCGGACGAGCAGCGATAAAGAGTGCTCCAATTCCTTGCGGTCCGCGAAACTTGTGTGCCGTGACGGACAGCAGATCCACGGGCAGGGCCGCAAGATCGATGCTCAGTTTGCCGGCCGATTGCGCCGCATCGGTATGGAACAGCACCTCTCGGGAATGGCACAGCGTCCCGATGGCGGTGATATCCTGAACCACGCCCGTTTCGTTGTTAACGTGCATGATGGAAACCAGTTGCGTATCGTCGCGAATCGCCGCTTCAAGATCAGCCAGCGCAAGAATGCCGTCGGCTCGAGGCGACAATCGAGTCACTTCGAAGCCTTCCTTTTCCAGAATATCAAAAGGCTCAAGGACGGCTTTGTGCTCGGTCGTCATCGTAATCAGATGCCGGCCGCGGTGGGCACGAAAGTGGGCGGCACCAAAAATGGCAAGGTTGTCCGCTTCCGTTGCTCCGGAAGTCCATATCAGGTCCTCGGGGCGTGCATTGAGCAACAATCCCAGCTCCTGCCTCGCTGCGCCAATCTCCGCCTGAGCGTGACGCGCGACAACATGGCTCGATGAGGCATTGCCGTACTGCGCTCGAGCAGCAAAACAGTCGGATATCGCCGCGGCGACGTCGAGATCGATAGGCGTGGTTGCAGCGTGGTCGAGATACACCACGTTCGTTCCTTGCGGCGAATTCATCACCTGGCCGTGTCCGGATCAAGCGAACTCAGGATGCCGCGCAGAATATTGACTTCGCTTTGATCCGGTTCCGCACGGATCATCAGCCGTCGCAAACGGCGAAACAGGTGTCGCGGGCTGTCCGGATCCAGGAAACCGCTGCGCGTCAGGACCGTTTCAAGATGGGCGTAGAGATTTTCCAGGTCCTCGCCGGTTGCTCGTGGCGATTCCGGCGCGTAATCATTTTCCGCGTCACCAAATTCGGCCACTCTGAGTTCATAGCTCAAAACCTGCACGGCCATCGCCAGGTTCAGTGAACTGAATCCTGGCACTGTGGGAATGGTCAGCAACGTGTTGCAAAGATCAAGATCTTCGTTGGTCAGTCCGGATTTCTCCGGGCCAAATACCGCCGCGACGATGCCGTGCTCGCTCTCCTGCAGAAGTCGTTCGGCGCAGGCTCGCGGTGCCATGCTGGGCCAGCCAATGCTTCTTGATCGGGCGCTGGCACCGGCCACGTAGGTACAGTCAGCCAGTGCCTCCGCCAGCGTGTCCACAACCCCGGCAGCCTGCAGAATATCTTCGCTACCCGAGGCGCGCGCGGTCGCCTCCTCATGCGGAAATTTCCTGGGTCGAACGAGCATCAGGTCATCCAGACCCATGTTTTTCATTGCTCGTGCGGCCGCACCGATATTGCCCGGATGTGTTGTGCCAACAAGGATGATACGAACCCTCATTTCTCCTGCTAACCTCGCACTGGATAATCGGCGTGCCTGACGACGCCAAGGTTTGTTATTCTAGCGCGCCTGCAAGGCAAGTACGCCGAATTGAGGAGATTGCTCCATAACTCCTGGCGTGTCGGGCCGGCAACGCTCTTTTATCAATTTGACGGAATCGCACCATGCATGCACTACTCAACGTGGCCGTAATGGCCGCCCGCGATGGCGGCAACACGCTAATTCGCAGCCTCAAGAAACTCGACAAACTCAAGGTGGAACAAAAAGGGCGCAACGACTTCGTCAGCGAGGCGGATCGTATCGCAGAACGCGCCGTCATTGACATGATTCACAAGCACTACCCCGAGCACGCTATTCTCGCGGAAGAAAGTGGTGCCCAGGGTGATTCCGAATTTCTGTGGGTCATCGACCCGCTGGATGGCACCACCAATTTTCTGCACGGCTTCCCCGTTTTTTGCGTCTCCGTTGCACTGTTGCACAAGGGACGGCCCGAACACGCCGTTGTCTATGACCCTCTGCGCCAGGAATTGTTCACCGCTTCCCGCGGCCAGGGCGCGGAACTGGATGGTCACCGAATCAGAGTCAGCGGCGTACGCACGATGGAACGCGCACTCGTCGGTACCGGCTTTCCGTACCGCGATTCCAACAAGGCGATGGCGCCGTACATGGAGATGTTCAATGCCGCCATGGCGAAAACTTCCGGTGTTCGCCGCCCGGGCTCAGCCGCACTCGATCTTTGTTACGTCGCTGCCGGTCGTCTCGACGCCTTTTGGGAAACCGGTTTGTGCAAATGGGATATCGCGGCCGGGGCACTGATTATTCGGGAAGCCGGCGGCATCATCACCGGCCTGGACGGCAGCGGGGATTATCTTGAAACAGGACACGTATTGACGGGCACGCCCAAAATATACGCCGGCCTCGCGCGGCTCTTTGCGCCGCACATCCGCACAATGTTTGCAGATGACAAAACGTCAGGGTAAGTCGTCGATCAACTCCGGATCGATGGCAGGTGGCAGCAAATCCTGAGCGGATACATCGAGGGTCAGCGCAATGGCGCTCGCCGTATAGATGGACGAGTAGGTTCCGACCACGATGCCAACGATCAGGGCAATCGAGAATGGGCCGACAGACTCACCACCGAGCAACAACAAAGCGACCAGCACCAGCAATGTAGTTACGCCAGTAATGATCGTGCGTGCGAGCATTTCATTGATCGAAAGATTCATGGCCTCTTCCGATGAGACACCGCGAAGTTTGAGGAAGTTTTCCCGGATTCGGTCAAAAGCAACCACCGTATCGTTCAACGAGTAACCGATAACGGCCAGCACGGCGGCAACCACCGTCAAATCAAAATCAAAGCCAAAGAGAGAGAAAAAGCCCAGCGTAATAATGACGTCGTGCGCCAAAGCGGCGACAGCGCCCGCCGCGAACTTCCACTGAAACCGAAACATCACGTACGCGAAAATCATCAGCAACGCGAAAATCATGGCCAGGCCGCCCTGCTCGGTAAGCTCCTCGCCCACTTGCGGTCCGACGAATTCGACCCGTCGCAGGTCAACATTCGGCTCATCCGCCGCCAGCGTATTTCTCAGTCGCTCGCGAATTTCATTGGGATTCGCACCAATCTGTGGCGGCAACCGCAGTAACACGTCCGAGGCGACACCGAATTCCTGCACCTGTACATCTTCAAATCCCGCCTCGGCCAGCAAGCTGCGAATCTTTTTGAGATCAGCGTCCTGTGGATAACCGATTTCAAGCAAGACACCGCCCGTGAAATCGATGCCTAATTCCAGACCCCGTATACCCAGGGAAAGCAGTGAAACCACAATCACTGTCGCTGAAATCGTCAGGGCAATTCGACGCCGTGACTTGCTCAGGAAGTCAAAATTGGTTTTTTCCTTGATCAATCTCATCGTGTGTATCCTAAACCGGGAGGGTGTCCAGACGACGACGGCCAAAAATCAGGTTCACGATGGTGCGTGTTCCGACGATCGCCGTAAACATCGAGGTAACGATACCAAGTGACAAGGTGACCGCGAACCCTTTGACCGGTCCGGTGCCGAATGCGAACAGAACGATCGCAGCAATCAAAGTCGTCACGTTGGCATCCATGATGGAGGAGAACGCTTTGTCATAACCTTCGTGGATCGCACCCTGAACGCTGTTGCCAGCCGATAACTCTTCGCGAATACGCTCAAAAATCAGGACATTGGCATCCACGGCCATGCCGACAGTCAGGACGATACCCGCGATTCCCGGCAGCGTCAGTGAAGCCTGTAACAACGATAACAATGCGACAATGAAAAGCAGATTCGAAAACAACGCCACGTTGGCGATCAGGCCGAAACCACGATAGTAGATGGCCATAAACACCACCACCGCTAAAAAGCCGATGCTAACGGCCTGGAAACCGCGATCAATATTGTCCTGACCCAGGCTCGGACCGATGGTGCGTTCCTCAACCTTGAAAACCGGGGCCGCGAGCGCACCTGCTCTCAACAGCAATGCCAGGTCTCCTGCTTCACCCGGTGTCAGTCCGCTTATCTGAAAACGATTCTTGAAAATGCCACGAATCGTCGCCGTGTTGATGATTTCTTCCGTCCGAACTGTTTTCGTTTTTACCTGGCCGTTGATCTCGGTCGTTTCACGCCGTGACTCGATAAAAACAGCCGACATGGGTTTGTTTAGATTCTCGCGAGTATTTTTCAGCATATTTTCACCACCGGCCGAATCCAGTGTAATGAAAACGGCGGGTGAACCTTCGCTGAAGCCGGACTCCGCATCGATGATCTGATCACCGGAAACCACGATCTCCCGCTTCAACACCTGACCAGGCTCTGAACCGCGTCCCGAATAGCGACGGGAGCCCGGACTGGTACCCGCTATGTCGACCAGCCGAAACTCCAGTGTGGCCGTTGCAGTCAGGATGTCATCGAGGCGGTTCGGGTCCTGAACGCCGGGTAACTGCACCACAATTCGATCAAGCCCCTGCCGTTGTACCAGTGGCTCAGCCACGCCGAGCTGGTTGACGCGATTCCGCAGCGTGGTGACGTTTTGCTCGATCGCAAAATCCTGCCGCGCCCGAATCTGATTTTCGGTCATGCGCACACGTAATGACTGCCCGTCATTGCCATCGAGAATCATCAGGTCCGGATCGACGGCCGCAATCACATCACGCGCGGCGTCCAGGTTTTCCGCACCGCGAACTCGAACGATAATCTCCGAGCCAACAAGATCGATCCGACTTCGGATCTGTGCATCTCGCAACGGTCCGCTGAGGCTTTGTTCATACAGTGTCAAGCGGCTTCGGACCGCCGACTCCATGTCCACTTCGAGCAGAAAGTAGACACCACCGCGCAGGTCGAGACCCAGACTCATGGGACTCAGACCCAGGCCGCGTAACCAGTCAGGGAGCTTCGGTGCCAGCGTCAGCGCAACACTGGCGGATTGCTTGAAATCCTCGCGCAATGCGCTGCTGGCCTGCAGCTGATCTGCCACATTGTGGAATCGCAACACGATGCGCCCGTCAAGGAGATAGGCCGCTTCGGGGACTATGCCGCCGACTTCCAGCACAACTACGATTTCGTCGACATCGGATTCATCAAATGCGCGACCATCCACGGCCACCATTTGCACCGCGGGGACACTGCCGTAAAAGTTGGGCAATGCGAGCAGAATACCAGTCAGCAGGATGCCGAGCACGAGCAGGTTTAACCATGCAGGATATCGATTCATCGGAGAGTCGCTGTGTCGTCGTCGCTTCAGGCAGCGTCGATAGTGCCTTTCGGCACGACCTGGGACACTGATGATTTCTGGATCTTGACCTCTACGTCTTTGGCGATCCTGATACTCGCGTAGTGCTCACTGACGGCGGTTACTTTCCCCAGGATGCCACCTGACGTGAGAATTTCGTCGCCGGAAGACAGCTCGCTAACCAGAGCGGTATGCGCTTTTTGTCTTTTCTGCTGCGGCCGGATCAGAAGAAAGTAAAACGCTCCGAAAATAACCAGCATCGGTAGCAGAAAACCAAAGGGATCGGCCACCGGTGTGGCACCCTGAGCGTGAGCAGAACTAATTAAAAAATCCATGATTTTTGGTCTTGTCTCCGGACATCACGTCCTGGTCTGGGGGCATTACGTCCTGGCCCGAAAAAAACAGCGCGCCATTATGCCACACGATTTAGCTACGTGGGGGTCCAATGGCCGCTTTCAAGACGCGCCGCGGCGATATTCGCCGCGGCGCCCGCCGAACTCTGGGTCAGCCCACCTCGTCGTTGCTACCATTACCATAGGCGGCTCGCAAATCTGCGATGTAGCCAGGTAGCGAATCATCCGCAATTGCCGCCCGCAGACCCTTCATAAGCATTTGATAGTAATGCAAATTGTGGATCGTACCGAGTCGCGAGCCCAATATTTCGCCACATTTTTCCAGGTGTCGCAGGTAGGCACGACTGTAATTCGAGCAGGTATAGCAGTCACAATTCGGATCGAGTGGTCCGGTGTCGTCGGTATGGCAGGCATTGCGAATCCTCACGACCCCTTGCGACGTGAACAGGTGACCCGTTCGCGCATGCCGGGTCGGCATGACGCAGTCGAACATGTCGATACCCCGACTGACGCCGGCCGCAATATCCAGCGGAGTACCTACCCCCATCAGGTAGCGGGGCAGATCCTGCGCCATGCCCGGCAGCAGAGCGTCGAGAACCTGAATTCTCTCTGCCTCGGGTTCACCGACGGCGAGGCCACCAATAGCGAAACCGTCAAAGCCGATATCCTCAAGCTCTGCCAGCGATTCCTGCCGGAGACCGTCATAGACAGAACCCTGCACGATGGCGAACAGGGCTTCTCCCCTTTCAGGTGCGGCCTCACGCAATTCGTCGAATCGCTGCCGGCTCCTCCTGGCCCAGCGCAACGACAACTGCATGGACTCGCGAGCCTCGTCCTCGGTGGCCGGATACGGCGTACATTCATCGAAAATCATGGTGACGTCGGCATTCAACTCATGCTGCACTTCCATGGACTTCTCCGGCGTCAACAAGATCTCATCCCCATTGACAGGCGATCGAAAACGAACACCTTCTTCATCCAGCTTGCGCATCGCCGCCAAAGAAAAAACCTGGAAGCCGCCGGAATCCGTAAGAATGGGGCCGCGCCAGTTCATAAATTCATGCAGGCCGCCATGTTTGCGGATCACCTGGGTGCCCGGCCTTAACATCAGGTGAAAGGTATTGCCGAGGATGATATCGGCGCCATTCTCCGCGACTTCTTCCGGGGTGACTCCTTTAACCGTGCCGTACGTTCCTACCGGCATGAAGGCCGGCGTGCGGACTTTTCCACGACCAAATTCAATGCTGCCAAGCCGTGCCGCACCGCTGGTTTTTTGCAGCGTGAATTTCACCAGGCACGGGCCTCCGGAAGAATCAGCATGGCATCGCCATAACTAAAAAACCGATACTCATTGTCAATTGCATGTTGGTAGGCCTCCAGAGTCTTTTCTCTGCCGACCAGCGCCGCGACCAGCATCAGCAGAGACGACTGCGGCAAATGAAAGTTAGTCAGCAAGCCGTCGACACTTTGAAATTCGTAGCCGGGCTGAATGAAAATATCGGTCTCCCCCTGCCATGCGCACAGCTTCCCATCGGTCGTCGCGGCCTCAAGCGCCCGAACCGAGGTAGTACCTACAGCGAAGACTCGTCCGCCGGACAGCCTGGTTTCGCGCACTGCGGCCGCAACGCTTGCATCCACCTCGACCCGCTCCCGATGCAGACGATTTGCCTCGACCTGCTCTTCTCGCAGCGACTGAAATGTACCGGCACCGACGTGCAGTGTCACGAAGCAATGACGAATGCCCAGACGCAACGTTTCCGCCAGCATCTCATCGTCAAAATGCAAGCCGGCGGTTGGCGCTGCCACCGCTCCGGGTTGTTGTGCGTATACGGTCTGGTAACGCTCATCGTCTGCCGGCTCTGCACCCCGCTCCAGATAGGGCGGCAGAGGAACTTCGCCGTGCAATTCCAGATAAGGAGCAAGCGGTTCTGAAAATTCCAGTTCAAAAAGCTCATCATTTCGGCCAAGGACATTTGCGGTGCAACCATCGTCAAACAGCAGTTTCGTACCAGGCTGCGGAGATTTGCTGGCGCGTATGTGGGCCAGGCAGGCGTGCGTCGCCGTTACTCTTTCGATCAGGATTTCTATTTTTCCGCCGGTTTCTTTGTGACCGTGAAGTCGGGCTTTGATCACTTTGGTATCGTTGAAAACCAGTAAGTCTCCGGATCGCAAAAATGAGGGCAGGTCACAGAAGCGACAATCAACGAGCCGTTCCGCCTCACGGTCAATGACCAACAGGCGACTCGCGCGACGCTCCTGGGTCGGGTAGCGTGCGATCAGCTCGGAGGGCAGCTTGTAGTCGTATTCATTCAGGAGCATGGGCGCGCATGTTAGCAAAGGCGGCGGCGGGGATTGGTATTGAATTGGGGTTGGGTAGCGGGCTGGCATGTGGGCGGTCTGTCCGCTCACTCGGAGAGCCTTGACTCGATCGCGGACACTTAGCCCACATGCCGGCCCGCAATCGCGCTTGTCACTCTTCGAAACCAAAGCCACTGCTGGCAGTTTCTTAAGTACCCTTTTTCCCGACTGGCTGCGTGGGACGCAACTGGCAAGTCATCGAAGGTGTTTTCAATGGACGATCTAATCCGTATCGGGATTCACCGTCACGCGCGGCGCAGTGTGTGGTCCAAGGCGACTGCTGCGATTGTCCGGAATTTGAATTTTGAGCGTCTGGCGCCGTTTGTCCCGCATGATTTTCAATTCAAGACTCTCGCCGCTTTGATACGAGCCCAGAATGCGAATCGTATGCTCCACAGAACTTGGCTTGCGACCGTCGATGCTCTGAATGACGTCACCATCTTTGAGTTTGAGGCTTTCATCCTGCGGTGCACTGACCACCAGGACTCCCTCGTCAGTACCGAAGTAACGACCGAGATCTTTGCTCAATGAGACCATTTCCATATCCCCCCAGCCACCGTTACCGGACATGAACAGGAACTGCCCAAAACCGCTGCCTGTTGGCGCGCCGGGCGCATGCGGTGGTACTGGAAAGCGGAAATCCGACTCGGGGCCGCGAAAATCGAATACACGTGCCTCCATTCGTCGCGGGCTAACCACGGTGTTCGACACTCTGCCATCCCGAAGGTATTCGACCTCCAGTGTATCGCCCTGTTCCACGCCGGAGAGGAAATCGAGCAGCTTGTCATTTGCCTCCTGGCCACTGTCGGCACTCAACGATTCTTTGTTCATGGTCGTAATTACGTCTCCCGAACGCAATCCCGCCTCGGCCGCTGCGCCGCCGGGTGATACGCCGAGCACTTCGACACCGGCCACCGCACCATCCTCCGAGGACGCACCAATAGTAATGCCCAGCACAGGGCGTTCATTCGTATCCGGCCCCACCGTCCAGTTGCCGGTGCCGTATACCCGCAAGTGACGAGAGCTAAGCTCACCAATCCGGCGAGCGGCTTCCGCCAGCTGACTTTCGGCAACGCGCATCTCGACTTCGACATCGACCGCTTCGTTCTCACGCAAATTGCGTTCCACCTCAGCGAGCTGCCGTTCAATCTCAACCACTTGCCGCTGCATTTCTTCCTCTTCCACGGCGTCTTGCGCCAGCGCTTCCGCGCTTAGACCCACTGCCATGGTTAGCAGCAGAATTTTCTTCCAGTTTTCCATCATCATGCTCCTGAAAATTGTCCCGGCCGAAACCTGTTTCGCTCTTCGGCCGTAATATTTTTGTTGCGTCCTGTCAAAACACCACGCTCTGCCTCTGTGCGTAACGCAATCGCACCAGCAAATCCATCAACCGAACCCGCTCGCGCCAAAACGTTTCCTGCTGCTCCGGCGTCATGGACGACCCCGCTCGACTAAGCTGGTTATCGATGGCGGCGACGCGATCCTGCAGATCGGAAATCGTGGCGGTGGTGCTGGCTCGCTGAACCCGGGGTTGCTCCGGCAAATCGCGTAAATCACGCTCCAGAATTTGCGACTGCACCATCAAAGCGTTGATCGACCCGTAGTGTGCCGACTCCATTTCTTCCGAATATTCCGGTACGGTCGAAAACACCTCATTTTGCGCCTGCTCCGCACGCTGGGCTGAATTCGGCGCAATGATGATCGCCAGAACTACGGCAGCCGCCAAGCCAACACCGGCGAACCATCTTGCCGGGGTTGCCACGCCCGTATTCTTCAACAGACCCTCAGCGCGCGCCTGTGTTTCTATTCGCTGCCAGACTTCAGGCGGGGGCATGGTGTCTGCCAAACCGTCAAGTCCCACCTGCAGAACATCCCGTTCTGACACGGTCAGTCCACAAATCATTTCTTCATCCTGTTTATCATTTTCTTCATTTGTCATATCGTTTAAACCGTCAGTTAATTCCAGCCGCCTAGCAGCGGCCAAGAACGGGTCCTTCCATTGTATCGCGACCAAATCCAAGCGCCGATTCAGGGTCCAGCATAGGACGCAAACGCTGGTAGGCACGGGATAACTGTGACTTGGAAAAACTCTCGGTTTTGCCGAGCATTCCTGCGATTTCTTTGTGCGTAAATCCCTCCACATCGTGCAACCAGACCACCGCGCGACTAACGGCCGGCAAATTTGCCAGCGCCGCGTCCAGGTCGATCGCTTCCTCCGGATGCCGGGAAATACCATGACTTTCCGCCCGGCCCGGTGTCATGTTGTCCCAATCGTCGTCCAGGCTCTGTCCGCGGCTGTGCCACGCCGAACGCAGGAACATCAGCGACTTTGTCACCGCTATGCGCCGAATCCAGGCCCCTAACGGTGCGTCACCGCGAAAAGCCGCGATACTGCGCATGACTTCGATAAAGGTCTCCTGCAACAGGTCTTCTGCCTGCGTCGGCACGCGGGTGAAGCGCAGACAGACGGAATACACCGGCGTTGCAAATGACCGGTACAAAATCTCATGTGCTTTGGCGTCGCCGTCCGCTGCCCGTTTAATGATCGCCGGATCGATATGAATGTCGATGAATTTGCTCATAAGTCGAATGTTAGATGCATCTGCAGGCGAAAAGGTCGCAATAATCGGTTGGCAGCAGGCCGGCCACGCACCTATACTATGCGCCCTCCGCGCCGGGGTGGCGGAACTGGTAGACGCGCCGGATTCAAAATCCGGTTTCTGAAAGGAAGTGGGGGTTCGATTCCCCCTCCCGGCACCATTTTATACAGGTCTGACGATACCCGTCTCAAGCCATGAAACACTGTTCGAATTGCGGTTCCCCTGTCAGCGAGAGAATACCGGAAGG
>CAYUOY010000004.1:0-21050 GCA_964446495.1 uncultured Woeseiaceae bacterium
AGTAGGAAGCCACTGGGATTTGTCTCTCGGCTTGCGAGGCGGTGCGCAACGATTCGACAAGTCAATTGAGGTCCTGGATGTGGACCGTTTTCTGTACACGTTCGGGCTAACACGTCGCTTTCACGGTGCGATCGTCAGCTTGCTGGCCATTGGTGGCGAGGATTCGGAGGTACAGAATGGATCGCCCTACGGCAATTCCAAGTCCGGCGGCCGGCTCAGTGTGAATGCGACGATCGGCGATTCGGCATTACTGTTTGCGTCGCTCGGCACGCTGACAAGTGATTATGACGGTGATTTCTTCGGTTCCGCCCGTGAGGACACGCAGGTAACGTCATTCGTCCAACTGGAGTTTCAGGACGTTCTGACAGATGGCCTCTCGATTGCGCCGCGCATTCGTTACGTGAACAACGATTCCGACATCAAACTGTATGAATACGATCGTACCGAGTATGGAGTCATGTTCCGATGGTCCGGCAAATGAAGTTAAATTCAAGACATTACCTGCAGGCTCTTTCACTATTGCTGGCAGTGACAACGGCAGTGCCGACACTTGCCGATACAGCCGGTAGTGTGATCTTCGCAAAAGGTGCCGTCACTGCCGAGCGACTGCCGCCGGTCGCGCTGGCCAAAGGCGATGCCGTTCTCACGAAAGACACGATTGTGACGGGTGCGGGCGCCAGGGCGCAGTTGCTGATGGTTGATGGGGCAAAAATTGCAATCAGACCCGACAGTCGCCTGAAGATCGAAGAGTATGTTTACGCGAAAAGTGCGAGTTCGGGAGCGTCCGCCAGTATTTCGACGGCCAGGGACCGTAGTGTAACGAGTCTGATCAAAGGCGGTTTTCGTACCATAACCGGCGCAATCGGAAAAGCGGACGAGACGGCCTATGAAGTTCGTACACCAGTGGGCGTTTTGGGCATCCGCGGTACCGACTACACGGCCGTGTTTTGCCGCGGTGACTGCGCTCGGGCACCTGGGGTTAGTTCGGGCGAGCCGCTTGAAGATGGTCTTTACCTGGGTGTCATCGCGGGCACGATATTTTTTCGCAACGAATTCGGCGAATTTGATATTACGGCCGGTGAATACGCCTTTATTTCCCTGGCTGACCGCACGCTGCGGCAACTCGCCGATCCGGCCGCGGTGTTTTTCGACAGTTACGACCTGACCGCTGTAGAAAATGGTGCCACGAAGGATGGCGCGCGACTTCGTTTCGATGGCGAACTTAGCTTGCGCCGGACCCCTGACAAAGCGGCACTGGACGATGATGGCAGTGAGAACAGTGAGCAGGAAGAATCAGGCAGTGCGGCTCAGCCAGTGATTGGGGTTGACCCCGATGGCAATCCAATCGATATCACGCCGGGTGATTCGCCGCCGCAAGGCGACCGGACCATTGGCTTCTCCATCGGATCGCTTGGGCCGCAAGCGACCCCCTTTGTCGGTGTGCTGGACAACTCGCCGGACCAATACCAGACGGATGCCGGGAACAACATTATTGGTTTCGCGAGCGCCTATCCACCTGACACCAGTTCGGTGGTACCCATTGCGCGCAGTGGCGATTATGGGATCGGGACCAACACCCCCTCTGATACAGGTTTTGATTCACTGACCGTCTTACGGTGGGGGCGGTGGTCAGGCGGTACCGTCGATGTCACCCTGGGTAACGGGAGCGATGCAAGTCAGGACCTCGGCAACCAGAGCCTGCACTGGATCAGTGGGCCCGAGAGCAGCATCCCGGTCATGCCGATTCTGGGCACCGTTAGCTACAGTCTGGTTGGTGCAACCTCGCCGACAGACAACTTTGGCAACATCGGCGTGTTGGGCGATGCGTCTTTCAGCGCCGATTTCACGCGCCAGATCGTGACCAGTGATTTGTCTCTTGTTATTGGCGGCAACACCTGGAATGCGACGGGAACCGGCACGATGGGCGCGGCTGGCAATGCCGTGCTGGCGCCGCATTTGTTCATCGGAAACTATTCCGGCGTAGAGGTCGACGGTGTTGCCGGGGGTACGGGCGCATTCAGCGGTTTTTTCAGTGATCCCGGGCCGTCATTCAGACCCGATGTTCCTGGCGGTGTCGGCCTGACGTATACCCTTCGTGATGAGAGGGGTGCAACGGAGGTATCGGGAGCGGCCGCATTTGGTAACCCGCAATAGCATCAGGATTCGATGATTTACGATGTTGTCATTGTTGGTGGTGGTCCCGCGGGCCTGAGCGCGGCCGCGCACGCCGCAAGTACCGGCATGTCCCACGTGATGCTGGAGGCGACCGGCGCTCACGCGAATACCATCCAACGCTATCAAAAAGGCAAACACGTCATGGCGGAGCCCACCGTGGTGCCACTGCGCAGCGAGCTCGAATTCGCCGCGGGCACGCGTGAGGCCGTACTCGATGCCTGGCAACGTGGCATAAAAGACCTGGATATTGAGCTTCGTTTTGACGGGGAAGTAACCGCGATACGGGGCGCACGCCCTGATTTTGAGATCAGCCTCTCGTCGGGAGAGTCGCTGCAAGCGAAGGCAGTCGTCCTGGCCATCGGTTTACAGGGGAACCCGCGTAGATTGGGCGTTGCCGGAGAAGATGCGTCCCTGGTTCAGTACACACTGGACGATCCGGACGCGCATGAGAACGAGACCATTGTCATCGTCGGTGCTGGCGATGCCGCCATCGAAAACGCGGTGGCGCTGGCGCGGAGTAATAAGGTCATCATAGTCAACCGACGTGATGAGTTTGCGCGTGCCAAGGACGGCAACCTGGCGCTGATTTCTCGGGCCATCGACGATGGTGCAATCAGTTGCTTTTACAAAACGACGGTGGATTCCATTGATGCGGCGGCATCAACCCTGGTGCTCAATACAGAGACGGGGCAAACGCGGGTCGAATGCCAGCGCATCATCGCGCGGTTGGGTGCTATTCCGCCGCGGCGCTTCGTGGAATCATGCGGGGTCGAGTTTCCCGGTGAAGACCTGACCACCTTGCCGGAGTTATCGGGTCAGTATGAGTCCAATGTAGATGGCCTGTATATCATTGGTGCACTTGCCGGCTATCCCTTGATCAAGCAGGCGATGAATCAGGGCTTTGAGGTGATCGAATACATCGCTGGCAACGACATCGTTCCGGCCGATCACGGCATCTTGCAACAGAAATTCCAGGGACTGCCGTTCAGTCTTGAGGTCGACGAGACTCTTGCGCTGATACGTGACCGGGTACCGCTGTTCGCCGATATCAATGGACTGGTGCTGCGTGAGTTGGTGCTGGCGAGTGAGCTCAGGACGCCACGACCCGGAGACGTTATCTTTCAAAAGAACGACTACACCAATTCGTTCTTGTCGATCGTAGAAGGCGAAGTTGAGGTTGAGATTGGCGATGGAAAGTCCATACGGCTGACGCAGGGGCAGTTTTTCGGTGAGATGAGCCTGCTGTCGGGTCGCCGCCGATCCGCAACCGTCCGCGCGGCCGGTGACTGCGTGATTCTCGAATCGCCACGGCGGGAAATCATTAAATTGATGAACACCTATGAGCAGGTTCGCCGTGTCATCGATGAATATTTTATCGCCAGGACCCTGCGCTCCGGGCTGGTGCCCGATGCGCCGTTTGCGGAGCTGCAGGTAATCGCAGGTACCACCGAGCTCAGGTCCTATAAGGCGGATGAGATTCTGTTCAATGAGACCGATGATGCGGATGGCCTGCACCTTATTCGCAGTGGCTCCGTCTCGGTGTCACGCCGAATTGGCGGTCGCGATATTGTCACTTCCTACGTGGCGGCCGGAAACTACGTCGGCGAGATGGGTCTGATTGGTCAGTCAAAGCGTTCCGCTACCGTGAAAGCGACGGTTGCCACCGAATCGATCTTTTTGCGGGCTGATGTTTTTCTGCAGATGCTTGAGCGCAATGAAGGGCTGCGCGAACGGGTTCAGGATATCGTGCGCGAACGACTGAGTGAAAATCTGCGCATGGAGGCGCAACCGGAGTCAGGCGATCTGATTTCTTTCCTGATGCAACAGGGCCTGGGTGAGGCCACCGATGTTCTGCTGATCGACGAAGCGCTGTGCATCGGTTGCGACAATTGTGAAAAAGCGTGTGCCGAGACTCATGGCGGAACTTCACGTCTTGATCGTGCGGCAGGCCCGTCGTATGCCGAAATTCATGTGCCTACATCCTGCCGCCATTGCGAAGATCCGCATTGCATGAAAGATTGTCCACCCGATGCCATCCGCCGCGCGCCCAACGGTGAGGTCTATATCGAGGACAGTTGTATTGGTTGTGGAAATTGCGAGCGCAATTGCCCGTACGGTGTGATTCAACTGGCAGGAGAGAAAGAGGCGGCACCCGGACTGTTTTCCTGGTTAATGACCGGGCGCGGGGCCGCACCCGGCGAACGCCAGCCACTGGCAAACGGTGGCAGCATCAAGAAAGCGGTGAAATGCGACATGTGTAAGGAACTTCGTGGCGGGCCGGCGTGCGTTCGCGCCTGCCCGACCGGCGCGGCCATTCGCATGAGCCCTGCCGAGTTCGTCAACCTGACAAAAAAGGCGAGCTGACATGCATGTGTCCCTGCTGGCGTTTCGAAATTACCGTTATCTGTGGCTCGCGATCACTATCTCAGTCATTGCGATAGCCGCTTACTGGTATCACGATCCGCAGGAACCACCCAATGGCGGTACCGTACTCGGTTATTCGCTGGGGACGACAGGCGCGTTGATGATCGTCTGGCTTGCCTGGCTTGGCGTTCGTAAACGGCGTTATTCATCCACGCTGGGGAGTGTCCAGGGCTGGCTGTCCGCGCATGTCTATCTCGGCATTTCCCTGCTTCTGATTGTGCTTTTGCATAGCGGCTTTCAATTCGGCATCAATGTGCACACGCTGGCATTTGTGTTGATGACCGTCGTGATAGTCAGTGGTCTGTACGGCGTATTCATCTATCTAAAATTACCCCAAAAGGTCAGTGAAAACCGTAAGGGGGTGACTCGAACTGAATTGGCCAACCAGCTTGAAGAAATCGATTATCGAAGCAGGCGGGTCGCGCAGGATCTCGATGATGACTTTCAGGAACTGGTCACAAGTGGTGCTAGCCGAACTCAACTCGGTGGCTCATTGTGGGCGCGCCTTAGCGGCAAAGATGAGTCGCAGATCGTGATCAAAGAGGGTGGTCAGGCCAGGGTTCGGCCGAACCCCGGCCAGGAGACCGCGCTGGACTGGCTTGCTGACAGGCAATCACGTAGCAGTGACCCGGAAATCGCCGCGAAAATCGGTGAGCTGTCCGCGTTGACACGCAACAAACGCCGCCTGTTACGACAAATGCAGGAGGACATGCGCTTGCAGGCGACGCTGGAGGCATGGCTTTTCTTGCACGTGCCCCTGAGCGTGGCACTGCTGGTTGCTTTGTTCACCCATATTGTCACCGTGTTCCTGTACTGGTGAGGGCATGAAGTTTCTTATTCGATTTATCACCCAAAACGCAGCTGGCGGTGTGGAGTACGCCGACAAGCTGGTCGATGCAGCGGCGATTACAATCGGACGGGCGACGGATCAGGTACTGCACATCAGGGATCGGCGTGCACGATTGCAACATGCCAAAATCGAGATCAGTGGCGGCGTTGCCAGCATATCAACGAGTGCTCTGACCGGTGTCATTGTCAATGGCCGGTCGCAACGCGAGTGCAATCTCTCAGTTGGCGATGTCATCGAGGTCGGTGCGAATATCCTGCGTGTCATCGATGCACCGGGCACGGTGGACTTCGCCATCAGTTTCGAGCTGGGTGCTGACGCAAGTGGAGAAAATCTTGCACCGGCATGGAGTGGCAGTGGAATTGCCGATGGTCTGAGCAAACGCAGGCTGGCATGGGTGGCGGCGGCTACCGTGCTGGTGGTCGCGCTGCTAATCCCGGCCAGTGGCTTGTTGCATCCTGGCATTGCCTCGTTCCTGCGCTCATCCGCGTTGCTTCCTGATGACAGTCTCTGGTTGGCCGGCCCGGTCCATAGTGCGCATGCGACGTTCTCGACGGATTGCCAGTCGTGCCATAGCAAGGCGTTTACGCGGGTTGCGGATGACACCTGTCTCAGCTGTCATGAGGTGAGTCGACATGTAGCGACAACTGTTTCGGATACGCGGAGTAACCGGGTATCGGTGTTGGGCAAGGCCCGTTGTGCCAGTTGTCACCTCGAACACAATGAGCCACCCTCGCTCGTTAAACAGCACCAGGGATTGTGTGCGAATTGTCACCGTGATTTGCCTGACGGTTCGAGCCTCGACAGTGCTTCTGACTTTCTGGATGAGCATCCGGAATTCAGTGTCAGCCTGCTGCGCCCGGAGCGCAGCGAGTCTGGTGAGACTCAGTGGACCACGGAGCGCCTGTTGCTTGCGGGGGCGCTGACCGCCGAGCGTTCAAATCTCAAATTCAACCACCAGGTACATATCGATCCTGGCGGTATCGTGACTCCGAATGGAAACCGGGTCCTCGAATGCAGCGCCTGCCATCAAACGGAAACAGGCGGGGGCCGTATGTTGCCGATATCGATGGACCAGCATTGCAGTGACTGCCATTCGCTGGTCTTTGATCCGGACGACCCGACGCGGGCGGTCCCGCATGGCGATCCGGATAGCGTGTTGCAGGTGTTGATCGAATACTACAGTGCGCGACTCCTGGGCGCGGATCCTGACGCGGTGAACCAGCGGTTGCGTCGACCAGGCCAGGCACTCACTCGTGCAGATCGGGATCGTGCTGCGGCCGAGGCACGGGTCAAAGCACTGGAGGTTGCCGAGGATCTGTTCGAACGTCGTGCCTGTATTAATTGCCACGAGGTAACGCGCGTTGCATCGGACCAGGATATGCCGTGGCGGGTGCAGCCAGTGCAGCTAACCGAAGTATTCTTCCCACGGGCAAACTTTTCCCATGCGGCACATGCCACCGAGGTTACCGATTGTGGCAGCTGTCACAAGGCGGAAACGTCGACAATGGCAAGTGATGTGTTAATGCCGGATATCGAGACCTGTCGAGATTGTCATGGCAGCGGTGCATCGCGTAGGAACAATTCGTCACAAATTCCGAGTAGTTGTGTCATGTGCCACAGTTTTCATTTTCCACTTCAGGGCTCATACCCCGGAGATTGACAACATTTTATAGGGGCAAAAGTTGCCTGTTTTGTCACAGTGAAACATCGTTGCCTGAGCCTGGCACTGCTGGCCATGCATTTGGCGGCCTGCGGCAGCGGGTCACGCGCGCCCTTATCCGGCGTAGATGACACCACACCAGCGGCAGGCTGCGATGGCTCCTGTGCGGATACCGCAACACAGCTTTCAAGCAGCGATATTGAGGCTGTCATTGCGCAAGCGGTCGCGGAGGCCGAGGCCCATGGGGTCAGTGCGACGATTGCGGTCGTCGATCGTGTCGGCAACGTGCTGGCCGTATTCAGGATGAACGGGGCCGCAACAGCGATTACCATCAGTTCGCCAGGGCCGGCCATCGATGGTGGGCTTGAAGGCATCAATATCGTGCCTGATTCCATGGCGGCAATAGCCAAAGCCGTTACGGCGGCTTACCTGTCGACCGAGGGCAACGCCTTTTCAACACGCACCGCAAGCCAGATCATTCAGGATCACTTTAACCCTCGCGACCCGCTGCAGCCGGGTGGCCCGCTGTTCGGGGTCCAGTTCAGCCAGCTACCCTGTTCAGATTTGTCGTTGCGTTTCTCTGGCGGCGCGGCCTCGGTTGGACCACAACGTTCGCCGCTCGGCCTGGCCGCCGATTCCGGCGGATTTCCATTGTATAAATCGGGCACACCGGTGGGCGGGGTCGGCGTTATTGCCGATGCCACTTACAGCTTCGATGCTGACATAAGCGACCAGGATTCTGATGCAGACGAGTTGATCGGCGTGGCGGCTATGTCCGGCCTTGCGGCACCTGCTGATCGGCGCGCGGACCGGATCGCGTTGGACGGCCGGACGCTGCGTTTCAGCGATGTAACGGGAGATGATTTGTTGTCTATTCCAGCATCGGCAGCTGCATTTTCGAGCATTGACAATGTTGCTGGCGTGCTGGTGGCCGTTGCCGGATACAACAACGCGGTGATCCGTGCTGGCGTCTCATTCAGCAAACCCGGTTCCGGCGTACGGCCCGATTCGCTGGATTTTCCCGGACTGGATGCTTTCGTTCTTGTCGATGCCGCAAATGCGGAACGCTTTCGGCCAATAGCAGGTACGGACGGGCCCGGTGCGCTCACAGCGACAGAAGTTCGGGAGATGTTGGCGCAGTCGCTCAGCATAGCAAATCGTTCGCGAGCACAGATTCGGCAGCCGGTGGGTACGCCCGCGCGAGTGACAATATCGGTCGTCGATACCAACGGCACTATTCTGGGTATCGTGCGCGGTCGGGATGCTCCCGTTTTCGGGATCGACGTATCTTTGCAAAAAGCGCGAACCGCTTCGTTTTTTTCTTCAGCGTCGGCCGCCGCCGCGCTCAATGCGGTGCCGGATGCCACCTACCTCGACGGCGGGCTGGTGGTACTGAGAAAGGAATCGCTGTCGCAGTATGTCACGCGAGTTCAGAGTTTTCTGGGCTTGCCCGGTGCGCTGACCGACGGGGCCGTCGCATTATCCGATCGTGCCGGCGGCAATATGTCGCGTCCGTACTATCCTGACGGTGCGACTGGCAATCCCGAAGGGCCGTTTAGTAAGAGGCAGGGAGAATGGAGCCCGTTCTCCACCGGCTTGCAGCTCGACCTTGTCTACAACGCTATTGTGCAGCACGTCGGTTTTGTAGCGGGACTTGCTCCCGATGTACCGGCCAACTGTACCGGCGTCGATGGATTCGACAATGGCTTTGCGTTGTCGGGAGTTATCCCGGCATTGGCGAATGGCACCCAGATTTTCCCCGGCAGCGTGCCAATCTACCGTGGATCGCAGCTCGTCGGTGGCATCGGCGTTTCGGGTGACGGAGTGGATCAGGATGACATGATCGCCTTTCTCGGTCTGCACGAAGCGGGCTTGCAGGTAGGCAGTATTGGCAATGCTGATACCGGCATGCGTGCCGATCAGTTGACGCCGCAGGGAACTCGATTGCGTTTCGTGAATTGCCCGGTTGCCCCCTTCAATGACAGCAGCGAGCAGAATGTTTGTGAAAACAAATAGCGCATTCAGCCTGATCCTCGCGTTGACACTGTTGCCTTTTCTGGCCGTTCCCGCTCTCGCGCAAGAGAAAAGCGCCGCTGCGGAATGTGCTTCAGCCGACTACGATGGGCCCATGCGTCGCAGGCCCGGTCGGCCTGTCAAGCCTTTATCCGGATGCGAGGAAGGCGGTTTATCGCCGGCCATTTGGGGAACACTAGCTGACTTCGCTCCTGTTCCGGATCGTTGGCGCATTGTTTCCGGGCTTGGTTATGCGGAGCGATGGTGGGATCCCTATAACGGCAACAACCTGATGAAAGGTGATCGACCCTTCGCCGGAGACGACTGGTTCTTCGCCCTGAATATTATTTCGGATACGACCTACGAAGATCGCAATGTCCCGACGCCAGTTGCTACGACGACATCGCCGTCGGCAGGGTCTTTGGATACTGTTGGCCAGTATCAGCAAACGGCATTCACCGAGAACCTGATTATTGAGACGGTGCTGTACAAAGGCGACACTGTTTTCCGGCCTCCCGACGTCGAAATCCGTCTTATCTCTGTCTTCAATTACAACCGCACGGAGGTCGATGAAAACGGCGTTCTAAAAGCAAACCCGAACTCCGGGCTGACCCGCAGCGAAGGCTTCTTCGGCATCCAGGGGTTGTTTATCGACAAGCATCTGCGCAATGTTTCCGAGAGATTCGATTTCGACAGCCTGAGAATCGGGATCCAGCCTGTTACGGCGGATTTTCGCGGCTTTTTGTTCCAGGATAGCCCGATTGGCGTACGCCTTTTCGGAACCCGAAATAACAACCTGTGGCAATACAATGCAGGCTGGTTTCGACGCATCGAAAAAGATACCAACAGTGGGTTGAATGACATAACGGAAAACAGTTTCTCGGATGCACTGCGTGACGATGATGTTTTCCTCTTCAATCTGTACCGGCAGGATTTCCCGGTGCGTGGTTTTACCTCACAGGTCGTTGTGGCGTACAACCGCAACCGGGAGGACGAAGATGACTTCGTCGATGACAATGGCTTCCTGGTGCGACCGGCAGCGCTCGGCCTGCAAAAAAAACGGCAGTATGACGTTACTTATCTGGGGCTCAACGGTGACGGCCATGTCGGACGCTGGAATATCAGTGCATCCGGCTATTACGCATTTGGCGAAGAGATGCCGGCCGTGTTCGTCGATGCAAAAACGGATATTTCGGCATTTTTTTCTGCCTTGGAGTTGTCACGTGACTTCGACTGGATTCGCCTGAAAGGCACCGCCGTCTACGGCAGCGGCGATGACGATCCTTATGATAATAAATCCAACGGCTTTGATGCCATCTTTGAAAACCCGTTAATCGCGGGGGCAGACACCAGCTTCTGGATTCGGCAGGCCTTGCCATTGATCGGAGGTGGTCGAGTTGCTCTCTCCGGGCGAAATGGTCTGCTCAATTCAATGCGGTCGTCGAAAGATCAGGGGCAATCGAATTTCTCCAACCCCGGGATCGTATTGCTTGGCGTCGGCGCAGATTTCGACCTGACGCCGAAAATTCGAGCATCGGTCAACGTCAATCAGCTCTGGTTCGATCATACGGCGGTTCTCGAGGCCGCGCGTAACCAGGGATCTGTAGGTCGTGCGATAGGCCAGGACATTTCTTTTTCAGTCATATACAGACCGCTGACGTCGCAAAATATCGTCGTTCGGATTGCCGCCTCGGCGCTTATTCCGGGTGACGGCTTCAAGGATTTGTACGGTTCTGAAACACCGTATTCGATTTTGGCCAACCTGATATTGAGTTACTGAACGATGGAAAACAGCAGCAACAAATCGATTCTCCCATCAACGCGAAGTGCCTTGTGGGCATTGCCTGTGTTCACTTTGCTTGTCTACGCCGGTATTTCCGGGGCCGCGGAAGGTGAGAAGCCGCAGAAGATCGACTACAGGATTTACCCATCCGCCCCGGCAAAGCAAAAGCCACAATTTGCCGAGGCGAAGAGTGCCGGTTGTGTCAGTTGCCACACTGCCAGCGATTCGGCCAGCATGCATCAAAGCAACGCTGTAATTCTCGGTTGCACGGACTGCCACGGTGGCAACTCGGATATCTTCAGGCCGGCCGGGGCTCCTGAAACTGAATATTCTGATGCGGCTCGTGATCAGGCCCACGTCAGACCACTTTACCCGGAAACCTGGCACTACCCGTCGAGTGCCAACCCGAAGCGAACGTACACACTGTTGAATCGGGAAAGCCGACAGTTTGTACGTTTCGTAAATCCTTCCGACTATCGAGTGGCAGAAGAGGCGTGCGGTGCCTGTCACCAGCCGATCATCGATGCGGCGGTACGCAGCCTGATGGCAACCGGTGCCATGCTGTGGGGTGGCGCGGCGTATAACAACGGAATTCTCCCGTTCAAAAACTACATTCTTGGTGAGGGATATACGCCGGATGGCGACGCTGCAACGGTAACCGGTTCCGATCTGCCTGCGGATGTTGCGAAGCGGCACGGCGTGTTACCGCAGCTTTATCCATTGCCGGCCTGGGAAAGCGTAAGACCGGGTGATGTATTCCGGGTGTTCGAGAAAGGCGGTCGCAATATTATCAACCTGTTTCCCGAAACCGGACTGCCCAATGTTCTGGGGCAGATCCAGCGTCTGGAGGAGCCCGGTCGGCCGGATATTCGGCAGTCAAATCGTGGTCCCGGAACCGGCGCCCGCATATCCGTGCCGCTGATCAATATTCACAAGACGCGACTTAACGATCCGTTCACCTGGTTCATGGGCACCAATGATCAACCAGGCGATTATCGTTCCTCCGGCTGTGCGTCCTGTCATGTCATCTATGCCAACGATCGGGACCCGCGTCATTCAGGTCCCTATGCTGCGTCCGGTCACGATGGTGAGTCACAGAGCGTCGATCCAACGATTCCAAAAGACGTACCGGGTCATCCACTAAAACATCAATTCACGCGAGCCATTCCGACCAGTCAGTGCATGGTCTGTCACATGCATCAACCCAACATGTTCGTTAACTCCTATCTCGGTTACACGATGTGGGACTATGAATCCGATGCCCCGTTTATGTGGCCGGAAGAACAGCAAAACCTGACGATTGAAGAACAACGGGAAGTGCTTGATCGAAATCCGGAAGGTGCGGTCGTTCGTGGCAAGTGGGCGGACCTGGATTTTGTGCGCAACGTGACGGACCTGAACCCGCAACTCAACGATACCCAGTTCGCCGACTATCATGGGCATGGCTGGAATTTTCGGGCGGTACAAAAACGCGACCTCAAGGGCAATCTGCTCGATGCAGAGGGAAACATTGTTGCCAACGACGACCCTGATAAATTCAAGAAGGCCGTCCACCTCTCGTCCATCCACGTCGACAAGGGCATGCATTGTGTCGACTGCCATTTTTCACAGGACAGTCACGGCAATGGACATCTCTATGGCGAGGTGGCGAGCGCGATCGAGGTCGAGTGCAAGGACTGCCACGGAACTGCCCGGAATTACCCGACTCTCAAGACATCCGGACCCGCCGCACAGCCGGGCGGTTTCGATTTGCGGCTGTTGCGAAACCCGGATGGGCAACGGCGCTTCGAGTGGCGCGGCAACCAGCTCATACAGCGCTCGATCCTGAACCCGGATGTCGAGTGGGTGCTAAGCCTGGTCAAAGACAGCGTCAACCCTGAACATCCTGAATACAATGAAAAGGCCGCACGTGCGAAATTGATGAGCGACGATGTTGTGTCGCAGGATTGGGGACTCGATGTTGCGCCGGCCTCTCTTGCACACAAAAATGAGGAAATCGAGTGTTACACCTGCCATACCTCCTGGATTACCAGTTGTGCGGGTTGCCATTTGCCCATAGAGGCCAACTGGAAAACAGAGCGGCATCATTACGAAGGTGGCGAGACACGAAATTACGCCACCTACAATCCGCAGGTTGCCCGCGATCAAATGTTCATGATCGGCAAGCGAGGACCGCTTAACGACAGCAAAATTGCGCCGGTGCGATCGTCCTCCGCGCTGGTGTTATCGTCGACTAACGCCAACCGGGAACGCATTTATGTGCAACAGCCACCGGTGGCGGCGAGTGGCTACAGCTCGCAGGCAATGAACCCGCACTTCCCACACACATCGCGCAAAACCGAAACGAAGACCTGCAGCAATTGCCACCTGACCAAAGACGGCGGCAACAATGCAACGATGTCCCAGTTATTGCTGTTCGGCACCAATTTCGTCAATTTCGTCGGCTTCAATGCCTGGGTCGGACTGGAGGATGCGGTGCTCGCCGCCCAGGTCACCGAGTGGGATGAACCCCAGGCGGTCATTGGTAGTTACCTGCATCGATACGCCTATCCGGAAAACTTCAAAACTCACATCGCGAATGACCGTTCGCTCAGGGAGGCGCAGTTGCATGGCGGGGGTGCCGCAAGTTGTGTGCAGTTGCGAGGTGAATATCTGTATGCGGCCGAAGGCGATAAGGGAGTTCGTGTTTACGACGTTGCCAACGTCGCCAACAAGGGCTTCAGTCAGCGCATTGTTGACGCTCCGTTTAGCAAACTGGGACACGATCCGGCACTAAAAACCGCGGATGCGACGTGCATTGCGTTGCCCACCAACCAGCCTGTTCATCCACCGCGCAACGAAGGCGATTTGATGCGCGAAGACAATCAGGAGCAACCGTTTCACCCGATATACAACTATGCGGTCATCTCCGATCGACAGGAAGGACTGATCCTGACTGACATCAATACCTTCGCCGACGGTGACCTGCACAACAATTTTCTGCAACGCGCCGTCACCTGGAATCCAGACGGTATTCTGAACGGAGCAAGACATGTGACACTCGGTGGATACTATGCGTACGTCACCACCAACACCGGTCTTGTTATTGTCAGCCTGGAGGACCCACTGGCACCGGTGTTCGTGGCCTCAGTACCATTGTCGGATGCGCGTGCGTCAGCACTGCAGTTTCGTTTTCTTTTCGTCAGTGACGCCGACGGACTGAAGGTAATAGACGTCACCAACCCGGAAAATCCGCTTCTGATCGACGATGCGCTGGTTCCGCTGAAGAACGCGCAGCGCATCTATGTGGCGAGAACCTATGCCTATGTTGCCGCCGGAGAGCAAGGACTGGCGATCGTTGATATTTGGCACGCCGCGCGACCGCAGTTGTTGCAACTCTATGATGCAGATGGTCGCATCAGCGATACACGCGATGTCGTCGTCGCATCGACCAACGCGTCGCTCTACGCTTACCTGGCCGACGGTGTCGGCGGGCTGAAGGTGTTGCAGTTGACATCGCCTGACTCACAGCCAAATTTTTACGGTTTTAGCCCGGAACCCCGCCCTGAACTCATTGCGACCTATGCCACACGCAGCGCGGCCATATCATTGTCAAAAGGATTGGATCGCGACCGTGGTGTTGATGAAACGGGCGGACAAATCGCCGTCTTCGGCCGCAAAGGTTCAAGGCCACTGAATCGCGAGGAGATGCGAAAGCTGTATCTCGATGCAGAAGGAAATCCATGGTATGTGGAAGATGAATAAGACGCGCCTGGTTGGCGCAATTTTGCTGTTGCTGCCGCTTGCCGCGACGTCGCAGACGCTACCGGCAGCCGGTACGGACAAGCACCTGGGAGTTGCGAGTTGTGCGGCTTCGCAATGTCATGGATCGGCGGTACCACGCGAGGGCTCAAACGTTTTGCAGAACGAGTACGTCACCTGGACGCAGAACGATCCACATGCCGGCTCTTATCAAACGCTGACCAGTGACGCGTCAAAAGCCATTGCAGCACGACTGGGTTTGCCGGCGGCAACTACCGCGAAAATTTGCCTCGACTGCCATGCAGACAACGCCCCACTCGACAAGCGGGGAGAACGTTTTCAGATATCCGATGGCCTGGGCTGTGAGGGTTGCCACGGCGGCGCCGAGCGCTGGCTGTCAACACACTACAATGTACCCGCTGTCAGTCATTCTGACAGCGTTGCCGCCGGGCTGTACCCGACTGATGTGACAGGTAGCCGGGCCACGCTTTGCCTGTCCTGTCATCTGGGCAACGAAGACAAATTTGCCACGCATCGCATCATGGCGGCAGGCCACCCAAGATTGTCTTTTGAACTCGATACGTTTACCGAACTCTGGCGTACGGCAGGTCGGCAGCCGCATTATCGAGTGGATGCAGATTACGTCGATCGCAAGGCGAAGCCATCGCATACTTATGTCTGGGCTATCGGTTTGCTGGCGGAAGGTCGGCGGCGATTGCGGCTGGTGATGAGTCCGGGCTTTAAAGGCACCGGCATGTTTCCGGAATTTGGCCTCTATGATTGTCATGCCTGCCACCGCAGCATGAAGACGGTGCAGTGGCGGGCGTTGTCTCGTCACGGTGGCGCAGGTCCGGGCGTACTGTTTCTAAGCGATGGCTCTTTCGTCATGATACTGGCGCTGGCACGAACACTGGATGAAGCCCTTGCAGCAGAGATCGAGGCGGCATTGACGGCTTTGCACTTGGCAGGTGCGGCAAGCGTTGACGATATCAGGTCCGCAGCGGCGGATCTTGATGCTGGATTCGCCCGCCTGCGAAGCCGGATTTCGGAGACGGATTTGCAACATCGCAAGCAGCAGATCTTGCGGCAGATTCTTGCAAGCGGTGCGCAAGCGCAATTCATTGACTACGCCAGCGCCGAGCAGGCATTCATGGCGGTGCAGATGCTGGTATATGAGTTGGAGGACGCGGACCTTGAAGCGGAGATCGGCGAACTGGCTGATTCGCTGCAGGATGATGAACGCTATCGTCCGGCACAGTTCTCGCGATTGCTGGCGAAACTGGATATCGGTAGCGAGTAAGCGTGGTTTCGGGGATGCAGCCCGGCTCCCTGTTGGTTGCTCCCGCTTTGACGGGCGGGCGTCGCCTCGGAACGCGCCAGTAGTACACTGGCTATCCCGCTTCAGCCCGTGCAAAATGGGCCTGGTATTGCCTGTTGACCACAAGGAAACCCGGTAGTTTTGAATTCCCGTCTTCGTTATACAATTCCAAACGGCATCACGGCGACCAGCCTGTTGCTGGGTATTGGATCGATCATCACAAGTTCCATGGGAGATCTGGAGCAGGCCGGCTGGTTGATTGTCTGGTGTGGTTTGCTGGATGTTCTCGATGGGGTCGCGGCAAGATTGCTCAAGGCTACCTCGACGTTCGGTGCCGAATTCGATTCGATGGCGGACCTGGTTTCATTTGGTGTAGCGCCGGCCGTGCTGGTTTTCTCGGCCGGGATGGATATTGCCGGCGTGCGGACGGAGACGGGCAGTTTTTGGGTGCTGTCCATTGCCGTCGGCGTCTTCGTGCTGGCTGGTGCCCTGCGTTTGGCGCGTTTTAACCTGACCTCTGAGGAACCACGCACCGGTTGGTTTCTGGGCGTGCCCATTACAGTGGCCGGGGGCGGGCTGACTTCCACTGCCATCATCTTGTTAGTCAAATACCCGGACGTCGCCGCAAGTTTGCCGTTGCGACTCTACCTGCCGGTCATGATGTTCGTGCTGGCACTGGGCATGGTGTCGACGCTGCGCTTTCCGAAGCTCATGAAACGCGACAATATCTTTTTTAACGTGTTCATGGGATCCAATGTGATCGCTTCTTATTATTTCGGTATTACGCGAACCTACCCTGAGTTCCTGTTTTTCATGGGGATATTTTTGCTGATTACCGGCATCATCGGCGGACGAATCAGCAAGCTCGAATGACCGGTCCGAAGGATCCGCAACCAATACAGTGAGCGAGTCATTTTCTCCAGCCAACGACCGCCAGCCATTGATTGCGCGGCGCGAGCGCCTGCTTGGCCCGGCCTACCGGCTGTTCTACGAGAATCCCGTGCATATTGTGCGCGGCGAGGGCGTCTGGCTGAGCGACGCTGACGGTCGCCGTTACCTCGATATGTACAACAACGTACCGCATGTGGGTCATTGTCATCCGCACGTGGTTGCGGCGTTATGCGACCAGATCGGTGTCCTTAACACGCATACTCGCTACCTGCATGAAAATGTGCTCGATTACTCGGAGCGATTGCTGGCCACGTTGCCGCCGGAGCTGGAAGTGGCAATGTTCAGCTGCACCGGAACAGAAGCCAATGAGCTGGCGCTGCGCATTGCCCGAACGTGTACCGGCGGTACGGGAATTATCGTGGCGGAGAACGCGTACCATGGAAATTCGCATGCCATCGCCGAAATCTCAACGGAGGACAACGAGCCTGCGGACCGATCAGATTACGTGGTGACCGTGCCACCACCCGATGTCTACCGTGGCCGGTATCGTGGCGACGACGCGGCGGAAAAATATGCAGAGCACTTGCACGAAGCGGTCGAGACGCTTGAGCGCAGAGGTATCGGTTTGGCGGCTTTCATGGTGGACACTATTTTCTCCAGCAGCGGTGTCGTTGCACCACCCGCCGGCTATTTGAAAATGGCGGTTGATATTGTGCAGGCGGCAGGCGGCCTGTTTATCGCCGATGAGGTACAGCCCGGACTCGGTCGCACTGGTCAAAGTTTCTGGGGCTTCGAGCCGGATGGCGTGCTACCCGATATTGTCACGATGGGGAAACCGATGGGTAATGGTCATCCACTGGCGGCCACGGTGGCGAAACGCGCATTGGTTGATGTCTTCGCCAACAAGACCGGCTACTTCAATACCTTCGGTGGCAATCCGGTATCGGCTGCTGCCGGTTTGGCCGTTCTCGATGTCATCGAGAATGAAAACCTGCAACAAAACGCACTAACCGTCGGTGAGTATTTGCAGGAGGGCGTGCGCTTGATTGCATCAAGCTGTGAGCTTATCGGTGATGTCCGCGGAAACGGCTTGTTTATTGCGGTAGAACTGGTTGAGGACGCGATGATGAGAACGCCGGCCACCGTTGTGGCCAGGCGCGTGGTCAATGAGTTGCGTAATCGCGGTATTCTGACCAATACCATGGGGGCCGACGGAAACATCCTCAAGCTAAGGCCGCCCATGGTGTTCCGCGAGAATCACGCAGATTACTTTCTACAGCGCTTCGAAGAGGTGATGGCGGCAATCTGATCCAATCGAAAAACAACTGCTGGGTGGCGAAATGCACAGAGCATGGTTCTGATGATCGTCTTACCCGGCCTTGCAGGCTGTGCCCGCTCGGGGTAGAAGAAGCCGACAGCGATGCCTGCGCGGTGGGTATGGGTGGGCAATCAACGGAAGTAACAAGAGAGGAGATCGGTCGTGTTTGGACTACCCTTTGAGACCAGTCTGGTCGTGTTTGGATTTCCACTGTTCTGGATTATCTACACCGTCATATTCCTGCTTCGTAGCCGCGATTGGGCTGACGGGTCCGAGGATGATGAGTCATGAGTCCGACGGTCATCTTTTTTCTGGTTCTTTATTACGTCGTCGTGCTCGGTATCGGATTCTGGGCGCTGCGCCAGAGCAGTGGCGATGATCTGGAGGGGTATTTGCTCGGTGGGCGCAAGGTAGGTCCGCTGGCGACTGCCCTGACGTTGCAGAGCACGTCAATGAGCGGCTACATGTTCCTGGGTGCCGGGGCGCTTGGATTTACGCAAGGGTACTGGGCGTTGTGGTATGCGGTCGGTGATATCGGCGGCGGCGTCCTGAATCTGTCCATCATTGGCCGTCGCATGCGCAAGCTTTCGCAAATGATGGGTGCGCTGACGTCAATCGAGTATCTGGAAAAGCGTTACCCGTTGCCGGCCGTCCGGCTGTTCGCCGGTATCCTGACTGTTTTCCTGCTTGGCTTTTACGTACTGGCTCAATTCATTGCCGGTGGCAAAGGCATGGCGCTGGTCACGGGCATACCGTACCCGGCCGCACTGGCAATCGCCGTGGCCGTCATTCTTGTTTATACCTTCATGGGCGGCTATCTCGCGGTGGTCTATACCGATTTTTTTCAGAGTCTGATCATGCTGGTTGGCGTCATGTGGATTGTCGTTGCGGCACTGAGCGAACTCGGCGGCTTCACCGCTGCCAACAATGCCATTGCGGAGTTTGACCCAACGATGCTGTCCATGTGGGGCAAGGGTCTGGGGTTTGAGGGGCAGTGGGGCATCGTGGCAGGCGCCCTGCTCATTTTTTCAGTGGGATATATGGGTTGGCCACATGTCGTCACACGGCATATGGCAATGAGCCGTCCGGCGACGGCGCGCGCGGCCGGCGGCTGGGCGACGCTGTGGAATCTGTTTTTCGTTCCGGCTCCCTACCTGGTGGGTATTTTGGCTATTTTGATACTGCCTGAGCTTGATGATCCGGAGATGGCAATATTCCGGGTTGCGGGCCAGCTTCTGCCGGCGGCGGTGACCGGACTTGTGATGGCCGCGATCATGGCGGCCATCATGTCGACGGCGGACTCGCTCTTGTTGCAGACCGGGTCCATCGGTGCGCGAGATCTCTACGAAAGATTCGTCAATCCGAATGCCACCGAAATACAAATGGTCTGGGTGTCTCGTGGTTTGGTTCTGGCCATTGCCTTTGGCGGCTATTTCATTGCGCTGGTTGAGCCACCGTCTATTTTCAGCATCATCATTTTTACGACATCTGTTCTTGGCAGCGCATTCCTGCCCGCCTATGTTTGTGCCGTCTGGTGGCGCAAGGCAAATGCGCCCGGCGCGCTGGCATCCATGATTGTCGGCGCCCTGGTTTCTTTTGTCTGGCAGTTTGCCGGGCTTGCAGAGTCGACGGCGATGGCGCCGATGCTCATGGGGGTTCTGGGTTCTTCGGTCACTATTGTCGTCGTCAGCCTGGCTACCCAATCAAGCGCGCCCGTACCCTCTCACGTTCTTGATGCCATGCAGGAAGCCGATGCGCTGGGACCGATTCCGCAACGCCTGCTTGCCGCGACTGACTTTTCATTGACTCCCGAGGCGACGGCGGTCGCCGAAATGCTCAAGGGAGAATCAAAGCATGAGTAAGTCGACAACAATTTCAATGATCCATGAGTCGATCGACTCAAGTGAAGCGCTGCAGATTGTGAATACGGTTACTGGTAGCAATGCCGCACGTATCGAACGAAAAGTGTTTTATCCCTATTTCCGGTTCTCGGCGGCGTGTTCGGCGCCGACTCTGTTCGGTAGTAAAGCATTCTCGGCTGTTTGCCTGGTAGATGCCTGCAATGGCGTCGCGGCGACGGCGGACCCGGTTGTTGTCCAGGATGCCAGTATTTCGACGGACAAAATACTGATTGCAAAGACCGATGCGCGAGAGGCGCAGCGCACAGCGCAGCGGTTTCTGACGCACCAATTGGGTCGGCGCTTGCGAACGATAGGGGATTTCGCCGTTGGGCTTGAAGGCCACGGTCTGATCTACAAGGCTTTTTGGCTGGTTCGTTGCGGTGGAACGTTGGTCATGGTCGATAGCCTGAGCGGTTGCCTGCATAGCTTGGGCGAGAGGGCGGCGTAGCGCTATTCGCCTGGGGTCGCGTGACTCCAGGCGAAAATAAACCACAATTCTGTAACCTTATCGCCCAATCTCGACTATAAGTCTTCAATCCAGGTAAATTCATAAGGAAAACCCATGCGCTACATTCGACCCGTTCTGCTGTGTCTGTTCGCCGGCTTGCCGCTCTCTTTGCACGCCGCCGTTTCGTCGGATGACTTTCCCGCCGGTACGCTGTGGTACCTGCATGCTGACCTGCAGGAAATGCGTTCCACGGAGTCGGGAAGCAAGATTTATGCATGGGTCGACGACGAGGTTTTCGCCGAAGTCAGGGAAGAAGTCGGAATTGATCTAAGTCAGGAGATAGACAACGTAACTGCTTTCGCCAACAATCTTCGCGGCGCGGTCATTGTGGTAGAGGGAAACCTCAGCGACAACTTACGCAAAAAGCTGCTGGCCATTGCGGAGCTCAAGGGGAATCTCAAAACACTGACGTATGGGAAAAGAACCTATTACCATGTCAGCGATAGTGATGCGCAGGAACAGCCCAAC
>CAYUOY010000004.1:21150-64784 GCA_964446495.1 uncultured Woeseiaceae bacterium
GGCAATGGCATCGAGTCCCTGGATGATGCGGCTTATTTCAGTTTCGCGCTGGAGGGCAGATTGCTGGTTGCCACCGAAGAGGATCAACTCAAGGCGCTGCTGGACAACAGCGGTAAAATAGCCGGTGCCGGAAAACACGACGGTGCGCTGTTCGTGCTCACGGCGGAGAAAGAATTCGTTCAGGCCGGTATGCAAACCAGTGAGATTGGCGAAGACGAGATCGATTGGGATTCGAACATCCTGCGCAACCTCGAACAGGCCGCATTGCTGATTGCCGATCAGGACGGGATGATTGCGATTGAGGCAAAACTGGTTTCCACTGACCCCGGGATGGCGAAGTCTGTTGCCAGTATTGTCAGTGGTCTCATCAGCCTGCAGGCATTCAATGCCGAGATGGATCCGCAAATAGCCCAGATTCTGGCGAACACAAAAGTCGATGTCGTCGATAGCGTACTGTCGATCAGCACAGTCGTTGCGCCGGACACGATTTTAAATATTGTTGACAATCACTAGCCGCCGTTGACTTACGTTTTTTTGCAACAGGCCAGCCAAAGGGATGCCCGGCTATTTCGGATACTGACGAACAACTGGCCGCTGCCGCCCAACGCGGTTCGGATGCCGCTTTTACCGCGCTGGTAGAGCGCTATCAGGGACGCTTGCTGCGGTTCCTGATGACGCGCAGCCGCAGCCGCGCCGACGCGGAGGATGCCTTGCAGGATACGTTCATCAATGCCTATCGTTACATTCATAGTTTCGATTCACGCTGGCGCTTCAGCACCTGGATTTACAGAATTGGCGTACGCAATGTGTTGCGTCAGGTGCGACCGGAAGTGCCGCTGGAGTCCGAATCGCCGGACTCTGCGGCCGATCCGCTCAATGATTGCATCGTCGCGTCGGAGCATAAAAACCTGTGGCTCGCGGCAAAACGGATTCTGGCCGCCGACGTCTATACGGCATTGTGGTTGCGCTATGTAGAAGACATGTCGGTCAAAGAGGTTTCGCAAGCGCTGGAGCGGCCTTTGTCCTGGACGAAAGTTTCCTTGCTGCGGGCACGGCGGAAACTGTGTGAGGAGTTATCGCTGCCGGAATCGGCAGAAAAGAGAGAAAAATATGGATGAGTTTACCGAGAGACTGAAAGCAGATGCCGCCAATATCGAAGCAGATGTATCTACGGAGCTCAGGGCGCGGATAGACGCATCAATTCGGGCATTGGATCACGATGAAGCCGCCGCTGTCCGCAAGTCGCGACCTGTCTTTCGGTGGTGGGCCAGCAGCGGGACCGGTTTGGTGGCGGCGGTGCTGGTGATCGCGTTTCTGAACCGGACCACGACGGAGGAGGCAGTCGAAATCCTGGACGTATCCGCAGGGGTTGTCGTGCCCGAATACGTTCGGCAGCTCGACGTCAAATTTCTGCTGGAAGCAGAGTACGTGGAATTCACAGAACCGTTGGAAAATGAACTCGATAAATTGAAATCGGATATGGCGAAAGTCAGGGACAATGTTCGCAGGGAACTGCGATCCACGCTGTAAATCGACGTTGACACGGCCATAGGGAAACCTCGTTCATCCCTGGGTTCAGGCAAAGTGGGAGCCTGGAAATTCGAAATTGTTGGATCGAAGCGACCGGAACCCCGGTTACCGACGTCAGACCGGAAACTCTGTTCAAGCGATCTCTATTTAATTCAGTTGTTAATCAAACCCTTGCCGAAGGCGTTTCACTCAGTGAAACGACTCTGCGCCGGTGGAAATCATTGCCTGAATCCTCTATCCTGCGTCTTGGCTGGAAAAGTGGGAAACTGCGGTTCCGGACGGATATCTGCCCAAAATCATGGCGAGGGGGCAACCCTTAAAATAAGGCGGATATCGATGGGGCGGCGATCAATTCGTCGTGGGGGATTATTCAATTCGCAGACAGCATTAATATAACTGTGCGTGCCGGGCACGGCAGAAACAGGCGCAACCCATTCGCTGCCTGATAGCACCCGCGAAAATCCGGAAAAAGGATGCAGTAGGTATGACTTTAGCAGTCGTGTTGATCATTTTGGTTATTGGTTCGGTTGTATTCCACTTCCTGAGCCCATGGACATTTACCCCGCTGGCATCCAACTGGAGTCAAATTGACGACACGATCAATATTACTTTCTGGGTTACCGGATTCGTGTTTGTCGTCGTCAATCTGTTTCTGGCCTACGCGATCATTAAGTATCGCGCCAAAGACGGTTCCAAAGCGGTTTACGAGCCGGAAAATAACAAGCTTGAATCCTGGCTGACCATTTTCACGACGATCGGCGTTGTCGCGATGTTGGCGCCGGGCCTTTTCGTCTGGGCTAAATTTGTCAATGTGCCGGATGATGCCATTAATGTTGAAGCGGTTGGCCAACAGTGGCACTGGAGTTATCGTTTGCCGGGTGCTGACGGTGAATACGGTAACGCCGATGGCCGACTGATAACCACCTCCAATCCTTTCGGCATGGATCCAGCGGATCCCCTGGGTCATGACGACATATTGATCAATAACGCGGAGGTTCATCTGCCGCTGGATGTGCCGGTCAGACTGAATCTGCGTTCCAAAGACGTGTTGCATAACTTTACGGTGGCGCAATTCAGGGTGAAGATGGACATGGTGCCGGGCATGGAAACCCACATGTGGTTCACGCCGACGAAGATCGGCCGCTACGAAGTGCTTTGCGAGGAGTTGTGTGGCGTTGCGCATTACACCATGCGCGGTGCGGTCATTGTTGAAGAGCAGGCAGACTTCGATGCATGGGTCGCCATGCAACCGACCTACGCAGATACGCAGGTCGCAACGGCCGGCAATGCCGCCGTCGGAGCGGCGCAATTCGCGGTCTGTGCAGCCTGTCACGGTCAGCAGGGTGAGGGTCAGAAGGCGCTTAATGCACCAAAGATCGCCGGGCAAGATTCCTGGTACCTGAAAAAACAATTGCAGAATTACAAGGCTGGCCTGCGCGGTACGCATGAAGACGACGTATTCGGTCGGCAGATGGCGCCTATGGCGGCGACATTGGTGAACGAGGCCGCCATCGACAATGTGCTCGCACATATCAGTACATTACCTGACAACCCGGCGCCACAAACGATTGAAGGCAATGTCGCCGACGGCGCCAAGTCTTACGCTGTTTGTGCCTATTGCCACGGCCCTGACGGGCAAGGCATCCAGCATATGAACGCGCCACGAGTGGCGGGCATGACGGACTGGTACATAAAGTCCCAGCTCAATAATTTCAAACAGGATATTCGCGGTGCTCACTTGCAAGACTTTGATGGCAAGCAAATGGGCTACATGGCGGACACATTGCATGACGAACAAGCTATTAACGACCTGGTTGCGTACATCAATTCGCTGTAGCGATGTGACGAGACCGGGATCCAAGACATTGACGACTAAGATAGCAGTAAGGGGAGCCTGATGGCCTACGTTGCAATAGCGGACCGTGATCACGAGCAAGAGCACCATGATCCGCAAACGTTTATATCAAAATATGTGTGGAGCCAGGACCATAAGGTCATCGCGATTCAATACAGCGTAGTCGCGATTTTTGTGGGCCTGATTGCCATGGGCCTGTCGGTCATGATGCGCTTGCAATTAGGTTTTCCAGACAGTTTTGAGTTAATTCGCCCGGAAAACTACTATCAGTTCGTGACCATGCACGGGATGATCATGGTGGTCTACCTGCTGACGGCATTGTTCCTGGGAGGCTTCGGCAACTATTTGATCCCGTTGATGTGCGGCTCACGGGACATGGTCTTTCCTTTCCTGAACATGTTGAGCTTCTGGGTCTACCTGCTCTCCGTCATTATCTTGCTCGCAAGCTTCTTTGTGCCTGGCGGTGCAACCGGGGCTGGCTGGACCTTGTATCCACCACAATCAATTGCGCAGGGTACTCCGGGCGTGGACTGGGGCATCCTGCTCATGCTCGGTTCGCTGGCTGTATTCATCGTGGCATTCACTATGGGCGGCCTGAATTACGTCACCACTGTGTTACAGGCACGTTGCAAAGGCATGACATTGATGAGAATGCCCTTGTCGGTCTGGGGAATTTTCATGGCGACCATTCTGGGTCTGCTGGCGTTTCCGGCGCTGCTGGTTAGCGCGGTCATGATGTTGCTGGACAAACTTGCGATGACGAGTTTCTTCATGCCAGCTATTATTTCCGCCGGCGAACAACTGAGTTATAGCGGTGGCACGCCGATTCTGTTCCAGCATTTGTTCTGGTTCTTCGGTCATCCCGAAGTGTATATCGTGGCCTTGCCGGCATTCGGTATCGTGTCGGATGTGTTGGCAACGCATGCACGCAAGAACATTTTCGGTTATCGCATGATGGTCTGGGCCATTCTGGCGATCGGTGGCCTTAGCTTTATCGTCTGGGCTCATCATATGTATGTCAGTGGCATGAACCCGTATTTCGGATTCTTTTTCGCGACAACAACGCTGGTCATCGCCGTGCCGACCGCCCTCAAAGTCTACAACTGGGTGTTGACGTTGTGGCAGGGCAACATTCACTTGCGGGTGCCGATGCTGTTCGCGATCGCTTTCATCTTCACCTTTATTCACGGTGGCCTTACCGGATTGTTCCTCGGCAATGTGGTGGTCGATCTGCCTTTGTCCGACACTTATTTCGTGGTGGCGCATTTCCATATGGTGATGGGCGTATCGCCAGTGCTGGTAGTGTTCGCGGGCATCTATCACTGGTTTCCGAAAATAACCGGCAAGATGTTTAATGAGACGCTGGGCCGATGGCACTTCTGGCTCACGTTCCTTGGCACATACTCGATCTATCTGCCGATGCATTACCTGGGCTTCCTGGGTGTGCCGCGTCGTTACTACGCCATGGGCAATACGGATTTCATGCCGGCATCGGCACAAACGCTGAATGCGACCATGACAGTTGCCGCGATTATTGTGGCTTTGGCGCAGTTCATCTTCCTTTACAACGTGATCGTCAGCTTGCGTAGCGGTAAGAAAGCCGATAGCAATCCCTGGGGCGCGACCTCGCTGGAATGGCAGACGCCGGATACGCCACCGAAACACGGTAATTGGGGTCACAGTTTGCCGGAAGTGCATCGCTGGGCTTATGACTACAGCGTGCCGGGGCAAGAGCAGGACTTCACGCCGCAGACGGTTCCCGCTAGCGAAGTGCCGGTTGGCAGAGATCATGGAGTGACGCACGAGTGACCGTCACACTCATCTTTCTCGCGGTGATTATGGTCACCGTCATTGTCTGGCTACTGCGGCAGACACTGAACGTCCAGCCGTGGGTTTCGGATCCGGTCGCCGACGCGGTATCCGGCGCGTCATTGCCGACGCACACAAAGACCATCGGTCTGACGACTTTTCTTGCTGTGGCAACATCGCTGTTTGCACTGTTTGTCAGCGCCTATACCCTGCGCATGCAAATGGTCGACTGGCGACCACTTCCGGAACCGGACCTGCTATGGATTAATACCGGATTCCTGGTGCTCGCAAGTGTGGCGTATCACTGGACGCGCGGTCAGGCGATCAGGGAGCACGAGTCGAATGTGAAGTTTGGGCTGTTGGCATCCGGCCTCTTGTCGATCCTGTTTCTGGCCGGTCAGTTCATTGCGTGGAACCAGCTCAATGGTGCCGGTTACTACATGTCGAGCAATCCGGCCAACGCATTTTTCTATCTCTTGACGGCCGTGCACGGTATCCACCTTTTGGGTGGGTTGTACGTCTGGGCTCGCTCAACAGCGAAAGCGTGGAGCGGAGCCGATGCAGAGGCCGTTCGACTCAGTATTGAATTGTGTACGGTGTACTGGCACTTCCTGCTGCTGGTTTGGGTCGTGCTTTTTGGTTTGCTCTTGTCCACTTGATTAAGGAACAGGTTTTATGTCGGAAGCTGCAATGACAAGTTCAGGAGAGGTCCTGGCCGGTGGTTTGAAGGGGGTCTCCGAGGATTTCTCTGCGGACAAACAGGCGTTCCATGTGCCCTGGGGCAAGGCCATGATGTGGATCTTCCTCCTGAGCGATACGTTTATCTTCAGCTGTTTCCTGATCTCGTACATGACGGTGCGCATGTCGGCTACGGACCCCTGGCCGATCCCCAGTGAAGTGTTTGCCTTAAGTTTCGGCGGCGATCCAATCCCGCTGGTTCTCATCGCCATCATGACGTTTATCCTGATTACCTCCAGCGGCACGATGGCACTGGCGGTCAACATGGGCTACCGCAAGAAACGTGTGCTGACCTTCTGGCTCATGGTCGCGACAGCGGTGTTGGGTGCCTCATTCGTCGGCATGCAGGCCTTCGAGTGGACGAAACTGATCGTCGATGAAGGCGTGCGGCCCTGGAGCAATCCTATGGGCGCGGCCCAGTTTGGCTCCAGTTTCTTCATGATAACCGGCTTCCATGGCCTGCACGTATCAGCGGGTGTCATTTACCTGCTGGTCATCGCGTTCCGGGTCAAGAACGGTTTCTATGAAAAACGTGGCGGCAACTACGAAATTGTCGAGATCGTGGGGCTTTATTGGCATTTCGTCGATCTGGTCTGGGTATTCATTTTCGCATTCTTCTATCTTTGGTAGCGGCTGGCAGGAGTTTATCGGTATGGCAAGTTCTGAAGGACAACAGCATCCACTCGCAATCTATTTCTGGATCTGGGGATTGCTGTTTGTAGTCAGTGGTTTTTCCTACATGGTCGATTACCTCGAACTCCAGGGCACTCTGCGCTGGACGCTGATTATCATATTCATGTTCGTGAAGGCCGGCTTCATCGTTGGCATATTCATGCACATGGGGTGGGAGCGCCTTGCATTGAGAGCGGCGATTCTGCTGCCACCGATTGCGATCGTGGTATTTATCGCACTGATGGCGATTGAGGCGGACTACACGTTTCTGACCCGCATTGAATTTTTCGGCGAGAGCAATTTTGTACCGGAGGCTGTACACCACTAGGTGTGCAGCGAAAGTTGACAAAAACCCGGCGTGATGGCCGGGTTTTTTTTGCCCGCCAGATACGCCTTTCCTGATCTACCTTTATAGGATAGCTTGAACTAAACTGACTGATTCCTACGCGTCGCAATACTTGCGGGCAGGTTGGACGATGAAAAGAGCGATCATTCTGGTCATGGACTCATTCGGCATCGGTGCCACAGCCGATGCCGATAAGTTTGGAGACGTTGGCGCCAACACGCTCGGCAGCATTGCGCGCGAGCGCGCCAAAAACAAGCCGCTGGCGTTGCCTAATCTTGCCAGACTGGGGCTCTTCCGCGCCGCTGAGGAGAGCTGTGGCGAATTTCCGGAGGGTTGTACGGATGCCGACGAGATAACGGGCGCCTACGGCTTTGCGAAAGAACTGAGTAGCGGCAAAGACACGCCCAGCGGTCATTGGGAAATAGCGGGCGTTCCGGTGCTCTTCGATTGGGGTTATTTCACCGCCAAAAGCGACACCTTTCCCCCGGAGCTGTTGCAGAAACTCATTGAGCGGGCCGATCTGCCGGGTGTGCTTGGTAACTGTCATGCGTCCGGAACAATCATCATTGCCGACCTCGGTGAAGAGCATATGCGCACGGGCAAGCCGATTGTTTATGCGTCGGCCGACAGCGTGTTTCAGATTGCCTGTCACGAAGAATCCTTCGGTTTGCAGAGGCTATACGATCTCTGCGATATTGCTCGTGAGCTGGTCGACGACTACAATATTGGTCGCGTTATTGCGAGGCCGTTTGTCGGGCCGTCCGCGACTGAGTTTGAACGAACTGGAAACCGGAAGGATCTGACGGTACTGCCACCCGCACCGACCGTTCTGGACAAGCTCGCCGATAGTGGCGGTGAAGTCATCAGCGTCGGAAAAATATCGGATATTTATGCACACCAGGGTATAACGCAAAAAATCAAGGCAACCGGCAACGCGGCCTTGTTCGACGCTACGCTGGACGCCATCCGCTCTGCACCGCATCGTTCAATCGTATTCACGAATTTCGTGGACTTTGACATGTTGTACGGACACCGTCGTGATGTGGACGGCTATGCCGACGCGTTGGAATATTTCGACAGACGCTTACCGGAAGTTATGGCCCTTATGGGTCCTGATGACCTGCTGGTGTTGACGGCAGATCATGGCTGCGACCCGACCTGGCCGGGGACGGATCACACACGTGAACATATCCCGGTACTGTTGTTCGGCGCCGGCATGAGACCGGGTTCGCTTGGCCAGCGCGACTCATTCGCCGATATCGGACAGAGTATTGCCGCCTTCTTTGAACTTGAGCCGATGGACTACGGCACGAGCGTCATATCGGCGGGGTGAACGTGAATCGGCAACGAACCGTTTCTGCAAGCCCGGTCGGCAACGAGAGCGACATTCGGCTAAGGATCATTGCAGCGATTTTTAGCAGCGCGACGCGACAATGGAACATCCTGGGGCTTACCAGCCGGTTACGGGGACTTGTGCTGGTCGCCATCATGGCGCCCGCTACGGTCATGGCGGGTGATCTTCGACCCTTTACCACAGACGGCTGCAGTGTATTTCCGGACGGCACCTCGGAGCACCATTCACTGTGGTCTGCGTGCTGTGTGAAACATGATGTCGCGTACTGGCAGGGCGGTAGTAGTGACGAACGGCGTGTCGCCGACGAGGCGCTGGCGCAATGTGTCAGGGCTGTCGGCAGGCCGAAGACCGCCAGCCTGATGCTGGCGGGTGTTCGCATGGGCGGCACACCGTACCTTCCAACCTCCTATCGTTGGGGCTACGGCTGGCCCTTTTTTCGGGGCTATAAGAAACTATCGGAACAGGAACGACAGGAAGTAAACAGACAGTTGAAAACCCAGCAAGCTATGCTGGATGCGATTCTTGAAAGGCTCGAAACGGAAAACGAATAGCAACCGGACCAAAGCAGGGCTGGCGCGGGAAAAAGTTGACGGAGTTAAGGTTCGTTTGCCCTGTCGCATTCTGAACCAGTACCATACACCCGGTCGATTCCCGGTTTTTGGAGATTATTCATGCGCTACCTCTGTGGCTTAGTAATGACCGTCATTTTCTCGACCGCGCCGCTGACCGCCAGCAGTGCCGACAAGATAAAAGTCGACATCATCAAGAATCCCTATGGAGGACATCGAAATGTTCCCGAAATCTCAATGGGTCCCGACTATATCCACGCGGCCGGTCTCGAGCGACTTGTCGCCGAATGGGGCGGCGAACTGGTTCGAGCCGTCCAGGATATTCGCCTCGATGACGTGCAGGAAAAACAATACGGCGCCTGGAATCGTATGGCGATGGCAAATTCCAACTATGCAGGTCTGGTTCGGGAGGGCCTGCAAGACAATCTACTGACGATCGGGCTTGAGGCCAATTGCAATGACATCACGGGCATGCTCGCGGGTCTAAAATACACTTCCGAGGGCGATGCTCGACGAGTGGGACTGATATTCATTGATGCCCACGGCGACTTCAATGTGCCGGAAACCACCTTGTCCGGCCGCCTGGGTGGCATGCCGGTTGCCGTTGTTGCCGGGCACGCGCTACACAACCTGAGAACAACGGGGGGTCTGGCTGAGCCGATTCCGATGAGTGATATTGTCTGGGGCGGTGTTCGCGACCTTGACCCGCTCGAAGCGGAGCGATTCAGGGAGTATGAAGTCCAGCAGTTTTCCGTGGCGGACATACAAACGCTGTCCCAGACACTGCGTGAACAGGTACAACAGCTTGCGGAACGCGTGGACGTGATCTACGTTCACGTCGACATCGACGTATTGGACCCATCGGAAGTGCCCGGCCACGATACCAAAGTGGCCGGTGGGCCGAGCAGCGAGGAAGTTGCGGCGGCACTGAGGCTGATGTTCCGAAACCCTAAAGTCGTGGCATTGGGAGTAGGCGGGACTCCCGCAGGCTCGCTGGATCCGAAGGGCGACAGCAGGCAGGCCGCGTTGAATTTTATCGAAGGCGCCATCAAAGGAATGCGGGATCGCTGACGTGGCCCCGGCAGCGTTGCAGCAGCTGATGCTTTAGTCGTGGCCAGATCTCCGCCAGTATACCCGTAGAGTCAATTCGCGATAAACACCAGGTTACGATGGATTTCAGACAGTCTGCTGGAAATTTCTCGCTTAATACGGCGTCCAGTTCATCGATTGTTACCGAGGCACTATTAGCGCTTTTTTGCTCGTATGATTTCATTCGAATCCGCCGCATGTAATGCCGTTACAACCGAGCATATAATTATAAGTACGGTGAGAAATTCGGAACTTCTTGGGTCGAATATGTGTCTTGATAAAGGGATACGGCGGGAGTGGCCATACGAACGTATTTCGATAACAATGCTGTGCTCAACACAGACCCGTACATTGCGTGTCGTCCAAAATAAGAGTTCGGCTAATTGCTCAACAGGGGGAGCCTAAGATGAAATTATCCACGAGATCAGCGGTGGGTTTTGTAACGTTGTTGTTTAGTGCAGGAGCCTGGGCACAGTCCACGGTGCTGGAAGAAATCACGGTAACAGCTCAGAAGCGCGAGCAGCTTGCCAACGATGTCGGAATCGCCATAACGGCTTTTAGTGGGGATCAAATGAATGCGCTCGGATTTGAGACGAGCACAGATCTGATCGCCTACACACCGGGCGTGTCACTGGCGGGGGATATCGGTGGTCAGCGGGCAATCTTCAATATTCGTGGTGTAGTGCAGAACGATTACGCCGATCTGGCCGAAGCACCGGTAGCCGTTTATGTGGACGGCGGCTATCTCGCCAGTACGCAAGCGCAGACATTTGGTCTCTATGATATTGAGCGAATAGAAATTCTCAAAGGACCGCAAGGCACCTTGTTCGGTCGCAACGCGACTGGCGGTCTGGTCAATACCATTACACGGAAGCCGACGGCGGAGACGGAAGGATACGCCGAGCTTACGATAGCTCGTTTCGACCAGTATCGGCTTGAGGCCGCGGTCGGCGGGGGCCTGTCGGACAGTGTTCGGGGCAGGTTTTCTTTCATGACCAATCAGCAAGGCGAGATTTACGACAACGTTTACAGCGGGACCGATTTTCAGGGTGTTCCGGGCACACCTGGCGGCGGTGAAAATACCTACAACGATGATACCGTCGCCTTGAGGGGGCAACTTGACTTTGATATTGGTGACCGCGGAAGTCTGTTGCTCATCGCGAACTGGTCCGACACGACCAAGAGTGAGGGCCCGTATCAGGTAACGGCAACTACCGAAGTGCGCCGGGCAAATGGCGAAACAATCGATGTAATACTTGCTGCGAACGATCCAATGAATTGCGACATTATTCAGGCCGGGGCGTGTATCGATGGCAATGGTGACGGAAGCGTAACCAGGCCGGTTGTAGGCGGTGATTTCTGGGGCAACACGGACCCCGATGGCAGCGGCCGGAAGGTCAATAAGGATTTCGCTTTTGACGACCAGAACAGAATCGAGTCGTACGGTCTTTCTGCCGAGTTGAACTACGATCTCGGCAGCATGGAGTTCACCTCGATTACCGACTACAAGAATTTTACCCGGGTCATCGGGCTTGACTCGGATCAAACCGCGAGAGCGGCATTGATTTTCCAATCCGATGGCGACACCGACCAGTTCAGTCAGGAATTCCGCCTCAGCGGATCCTCGGACCGCATGAACTGGGTGACGGGTCTTTACTACCTGAAGATCGATACCGACTTCACTCAAGGGCTGGCGGAGTCGGCCGCAGGCGAGGATGATTTTGGTCTTATCGGTCAGGAAGCCAATACCATTACGGAGCTCAATACAGACTCTTATTCCGTGTTCGGGCAGGTGGATTATTCGCTGACCGATACCCTGACACTTGTTGGTGGTCTGCGAGCGACCCAGGAGAATAAGGATTTTGACGGCATTGTCAGTTTCTTCGTCAACGCTGACGACCGTAAAATCGAGACCGATGGCGTCCTGTTCAGTATCGATCAGCTAACAGATAACAACGATGAGACGCTTTGGTCGGGCAAAGTTCAGCTGGAGTACAGTCCGAACAATGACAGCTTGTATTACTTCGGCATTAATCGCGGCGTCAAGGCAGGAAGTTTCAATGCGCCGCTCTTCGGTGGATTCGCTCCTTACGACGAAGAGATCCTGGTGGCGTATGAGGTTGGTGGAAAGCTGACGCTCGCAGATGGGCGCGCCCAGCTCAATGCTTCTATCTACTACTACGATTACGAAGACTATCAGTCCTTCAGTTTCAGAAATAACAGCAGCGCCGTTACCAACGAAGACGCTACGTACAAAGGCTTCGAGGTCGAGCTATTTGCCAATCCGACAGACGGCTTTGACGTCCAGCTGGGTGTTTCCTACATCGACGCTGAGGTCAACAATCTACAGATTGCTTCCGACATTTTCGTCGACACGACGCCACCATTCACACCCGAATGGCAGGTCTCCGGACTGACTCGTTACAACTGGGAGGCCTTCGGCGGAAATCTTGCTGCGCAGGTCAGCGGTTCCTGGAAATCTGAATTTTTCTTTTCCGCCAGCAATTTCGCGGCGCATGAGTTCGATTCGTCATTCACGGCAGATGCGCGGCTGAGCTGGTCCGATTCAGTGGATGCCTGGAATGTTGTCGCTTTCGTGGATAACTTCACGGATGAGATCAACTCAGTCATCGGATTCGATGTATCCGGATTCTACGGCACCAGCCAGGAGTCTTTTACCAAGCCCAGGACGTATGGCGTATTGGTACGCCGCAACTTCTAGCCACGATTTGAAAATATCATTTTTCGAATAGCGGCGTTGAAAACACCATGGATGGTTTTTTCAACAGGCCGTGCGGGGATGAGTGCCGACCACGGCACCTGCGACTATTCGCCGGTCGTCCCGCGCCGCGTGCGCATGAACAGGTAGTAGCTGGCCGATGAGGTGAAGGCGCCGACGAACCAGGCGTAATCATATATCTGCACGAGGAATTGTGGTGCGGTGTCGATGACATTGATCGCGGTCAGGAAGCCAGGCAGACTTGGCATGACGCCAAGAAGCAGGGCTACCAGGGCGTAGGGATTCCAGCCACGATGATACTCATATTCGCCGTTGCGCTGGTAAAGCGCCGCAACGTTGAGCTTGCAACGCCTGACGAAGAAATAGTCTGCAACCAGAATGCCGGCGATCGGACCGAGCAGGGATGAGTAGCCGACCAGCCAGACAAATAAATAGGCTCCCGCTGATTCCAGCAGTTTCCACGGCATGATGGCAATGCCAAGCCCGGCGGTAATGAAGCCGCCCATCTTGAACGAGATTCTCCTCGGGGCAAAGTTGCTGAAGCCGTTTGCGGGTGCAACAACGTTAGCTGCAAGATTCGTCGTCAACGTTGCTATCAACAGAAACACCAGCCCAAGAATGGCAGCTGCACCGCCCATTCGCCCGGCGAGTACCACCGGATCCCAAATGAGTTCTCCAAAAACCACCACAGTCGTAGACGTTACTGCGACACTGACAAAAGCCAGCATGGCCATGGGGATCGGCAGTCCAAGCGCCTGGCCTATAACCTGGTCGCGCTGGCTGCGCGCATAACGAGTGAAATCCGGAATGTTGAGAGACAGGGTTGACCAGAATCCCACCATTGCGGTCAGGCTTGGCCAGAACACCCGCCAAAATTCTCCCTCCCGGGAGCCCCCAGCAACGAATTCCGAAGGCTGATTTAGTAGCATTCCAAAACCACCGCCATTCATGTAGGCCCAGCCCAGCAAGGCCAGCGCCGACAGGATCAGAAACGGCGCCGCCAGGGTTTCGAGCCAGCGTATGGATTCAATGCCTTTGGCGATGAAGTACACCTGGATCGCCCAAAAGACCAGGAAGCACACAAACTGCGCGGTGTCGATGTCGATAAACGGCAGAGCCTCTCCAACAAAAGCCTGCCCGCTGATGGCGTTCAAAATCTGGTAGATGGCGAATCCGCCCACCCAGGTTTGAATGCCAAACCAGCCGCAGGCCACCAGTCCACGCAGCATCCCAGGCAGACGTGCACCGATAGTCCCGAACGACGAGCGCAGCAGAACGGGAAAGGGGACGCCGAAACGTGCGCCGGCATGACCGATCAATAACATCGGCACCAGCACAATCAGGTTGCCGAGCAACACGGTCACCATTGCCTGCGCCGCTGACATTCCCTGCGCGATGAGCCCTGATGCAAGCAGATAGGCTGGCACACAAACAGCCATGCCGACCCACAGGGCGGAAATGTTTACCCACGTCCAGTTGCGTTGTGACTCATCAGCAGGCGCAAGATCAGCATTCCACAATTGTGCATCCTGACTTACACTGCCAGCATCGTTGGCGGCCACTGTGTTGTTATTCAAGTTATTGTCCTACCTCGGTTTTTTTGTAGATTTATCGACTAAGAATACGGTACTCAGCGACGCTAGCGTATATCGCCGGAGGGGTCAATACGGCTTGATTGCAGCGTTGTTTTCGAGTTGAGGGTGAGAAATGGCGATTGGTGCGGTTGCGGGTCGGCGCCCGTGGTGTGTATCCACTCACTCGGAGAGCCTTGACTCGATCGCGGACACACACCACGGGCGCCGACCCGCTTCGGTGTTGCGACGATTTTTTGGCAAATCGTGTCGTGGGGAATTTCTTTTGAAATGCGCTATTGATTGCGCTCGGCTAAAGCTTTTTGGATGTGTGCGGCCAGGTCCCTCGCTTCTTGCGTCACACGATCGGTATCGATCGTGAGCAGTGCTCGATTTTGCATCAGGAGTTTTCCATTTACTATGGTCGTAACGACGTCCTGTTCGTCAGTGACGTAGACCAGGTGTGAGATAACGTCGAAGGTCGGGATGTGGTGTACGTCATCGAAGGACACCTGTATTACATCGGCCTTCATGCCCACTTTCAGCGCGCCAATTTCTCCACCCAGGCCAATTGCTTCGGCGCCGTCGCGGGTTGCCATGCCCAATACGGTAGGCGCGGGCAATACCTGTGGGTCCATCTGCTCGACTTTTTGCAGGAACGAAGCCAGGCGCATTTCTTCCCACATGTCGAGATCGTTATTGCTGGCGGCGCCGTCCGTGCCCAGTCCGACACGGATGCCGGCATCCAGCATGGCAGTAACCGGTGATATGCCGGAGGCAATTTTCATGTTCGAGGTTGGATTGTGAATAACGCCAACGTTACGCTCGGCCAAAATCGCGATTTCATGATCTGTTGGCCAGACCACGTGAGCGCCAATCGTCGGGCCGTCGAGGAAGCCGATGGACTCGAAAAATTCGATACTTGTCATGCCGAAGGTGTCTTTCGAGTACTGCACTTCGAACGGAGATTCAGACATGTGAATACTGATGGCCACACCGGCTTGGTCTGCGGCGGCGCGGGTTGCGGCCAATTGCTCGGCATTCAAGGTGTAGTTTGCATGCGGACCAAAAATGGGTGTAATTCGGTCGTTGCGGTTTTGCCAGCGTCCGATGTACTGGAGGCCTTTGTCGATCGAGTCTGCCGCGTTTTCTGCGTCCGGGCTGCGCTGATCGATAACTGTCGCTGATATGAGTGCGCGCATGCCACAGGATTCGACCACCTCGGCAATGACATCCGGGTAGTAGTACATATCCACGAAGGTTGTTGTGCCGCCGCGGATCATTTCCCAGCAGGCGAGTTCAGTGCCAATGCGAACGAAATCGGCATCAACGAACTCGACTTCCGCTGGAAAGATGTAGTTCAGCAGCCAGTCCATCAGGGCCAGATCGTCAGCAACCCCGCGCAGCAGGGTCATGGCGGCGTGGGAATGACCGTTGATCAAACCGGGCATGACGACACGATTGTCGCCGGCGAGCAGCGTACTGGTGGAATACGCCGCATCGATTTTGTCCGATGCATCGATGGCGACGATAATGCCATCGTTGATTACCACCGCAGTGTTCCTCAATACGGTGCCACCTTTATCCATGGTGACGACATACTCACCCTGAACAATCATGTCCGCCGGAATTCGAGAGTCTGCGGAATCGGCGATGGGTGCTGTTTCAGGTGGTGATGCCGGTGAGCAAGCAGTGCCAATCACGGCGAGGACAATACTGATCGGGAGTGATGCTGACTTGCAAGAATTTGCTCTCATGTTCATGGCGGGCCATCGATGCTCTTTGAACGAACATTCTAACCCGACCGGCAAGGCAAAAAAAACGGGGCAACCAATCGTTGCCCCGTTCCTTTATTCTGCTTTAGTGGTTCTGCTAGAACTCACGAGTGAATCGTACACCCCACTCCCGGATATCGTTATTCAGGATAATCAGGATGTAGTCGCCCGTATTGAGTCGACCGTTGTCATACTTCTCATCCGTAATGTTGCGACCGTACAGTCCGAGGGTCCAGTCACGGTCAGGCGAGTGATAGCTGACGTCCACATTGAACAGACTGCGACTGTCGATTTTCGTCCGACGGCCTGGATCCGAGGTTGGCTCGCCAAACATCTCATCACGGAAAGACCAGTCTGCCCGCAGCACGACATCAGCGCCGTTGGTGAGAGGCATGGTGTATTCCGGGCTAATGGATGCCGTAAGTTCTGGCGTCAATGGGGCAACGGCCTCCGGATCATCGACGTCTACATTAATATAGCCGAGCGTTGTTTGTAACATGAACTCATCGGTAATGGCCCACATACTTTCCCACTCGACGCCGAACGAGTCCTGGTCGACAATAATGTTGCGGGTATCGAATCCGCCGCCTGTGGTCGTGCTGACCTGGTAGGGCAGATCGGAATACTGGGTGTAGAAAACCGCAACGCTCATTTGCAGATTATCCAGTGGCACGCCTTTCAAACCGGTCTCATAGTTGATGGCAGTGACATTGTCGTTGGCTTGGAAGCAATTCGGCTGACTGACGTTACCCGGCTGCGTGAAATCCAGAAAACCAAACAGACAGAAGGGGCGTGGAGGAAACTGTCCCGACTGGTAACCATTTTGGACTGTACCGTAAACGTTCATACGGTCACTAAGCTCGTAGGTACCGGCGATTTCCCAGCTTAACTCATCCCAGTCACGACTCGCGCCGGTCGAAATTAATCCGCTGTTGATAATTATGGCCGCATCTTTTTCATCTTCCGTATAGCGGACACCACCGGACAGGTGGAGCGCGTCAGTTACCTGGTAGCCAATGTTGGCGTAGATAGCCTTACTCTCCATATTCTGGCTCAACCTGAAGTCGCCCAGGCCGCCATTGAACACCGTCGGATTCTGGTCATTAAAACCCTCTTCCTCGAAGTAGTAGAGACCAGCTACAAAATCCAGCCTGTCATATTGACCGCTAAATTGCAGTTCGTAGGAGGTCTGATCGGCTTCACCGACTTCGGGGAATGAGAGAAAGTCCTCGAACAGACTGTCATCGTCGAGTCCGCTCTCGTATTCAGAGTGGCGGTCGCTGGCGATCAGTTTGATGCTCAGCTCGTCGGTGAAGGCGTAGTCGGCTGTCAAGGATAAACCGAAGGCCTGGTTCAGCACGGTAACCTGACTTTCCTGGCCGGTATTGTTGTCATAGGGATTTGAAGCCACGTCAGAATTGCGAAAGCCGGCGTTGTAAAGCGCGCCATTGGCGCAAGTGCTTGGATCCACTGCTGTGGCCCGGCAATCGGCGCCGATCTCGTCGATCAACGTGGTGTACGGGTTCATGCCGTTTTCGCCGTTGTTTCCGTCGGCCGCGATCAGGATCGAGAAATCCTCCGTAGGCGTCCACAGTGCTGCAATCCGTGCCGAGATATCCTGAGTTTCGCCGACATCTTTGTCGGCATTTTCGATATTCAGAAATTTACCCGAGCCGCCGCGCCGCTTGAAAGCGCCATTAATTGACACGGCAAACGTGTCCGTCAGGCGAGTGTCGCCGTAAAACTCTGCATTCACCCGGCCCTCGCTACCGACGGTCATACCCATGCGGCCACCCTCGGTACTGCCGGGCAATTTGGTGATGATATTGATCGCTCCACCAATTGAGTTCCGCCCGAACAACGTTCCCTGCGGTCCACGCAGAACTTCCAGTCGTTCGATGTTGGACAGGCTCCAGTTCTGGCCGACCTGCCGTCCGAGGTACACTCCATCAACGTATACGCCGACACCGGGGTCGGTGGTGATCAGGTGATCCTGCAAGCCAATGCCGCGGATAAAGGGGTTCGCAGACGCGGTGTGGCCCGCCGAAAATGTGGTGACATTAAGGTTTGGTACGAACTTGCCGATGTCGACCAGATCGAGAATGCCCTTTTTCTCGATGTCGGCACCGGTAAAGGCACTGATCGCAACCGGCGCTTCATAGATGCTCTGCTCGCGCTTCTTGGCGGTGACGATGATCTCTTCGAAAATGAGCTTACCTTCATCCTCCTGGGCCAGCGCCGTGTGCGCGAAGCTGCCACTAAAAATCGCCAGGCTGATCGCGCTGGCAGTAATCAAATTCTTCTTCATATTATTTCCTCTTTGACTTCTGGCTGCTCGTGGCAGCCGAAATTCGCTCTCAAAAAACAGTCACCTACGAGAAAAGCGCCTCAGGAAAGCTGCCCTGAAAAACCTGTCGCGGGTATCCGGTGTGCATCTTACAACAACTGCCCCCCTTCTGGCGGCCTTTGTGTATAGTAATTGTTAGACTTAAACCTAATATTGTTGTTCTTGCGACACATTCATGTAGCAATGGTTCCCAGGCATTTTTTCAATGCCCTGGTCGATGCCAGAAGTTGTATGGAGCAGGGCCGACAAGCGACGAATTCGGGGTCAATTGTGTGACGGATACGACGGTAACCAGCCTGCCAACCTTCAAGGCGCCAGCCGGTGGTCGGCTGTCGACGGAAATGGTCGATGACTATCATCGTACTGGTGTATTGATTCTCGAGGATTTCGTGAGTCGTCGCGAGTGCGAGAAACTGCGCACGCGTGCGCTGCAACTGGTTGAGACCTTTGATCCGCTCGATGTACGGAGTTTTTTTTCGACGACCGATCAGGAACAGCTTAACGACCGCTATTTCATTGAGTCCGGGGACAAGATCCGATTCTTTCTCGAAAACGATGCCTTCGACGAATCCGGACAGTTGCGAGATACAAAGGAAAACAGCCTGAACAAGATGGGCCATGCGATGCACGACCTCGATACTGTATTCGAGCATTTTTCGCACACGCCGGCGCTGGCTGAGATAACGGCCCGGTTGGGCAACGAGGATCCGGGCGTCATTCAGTCCATGTATATATTCAAGCCACCACGGATCGGTGGCGAGGTCGTTTGTCATCAGGATTCAACGTACATCTACACCGAGCCGAAGTCCTGTCTGGGTTTCTGGTTTGCCATCGAAGACGCCACGCCTGAAAACGGCTGCATGTATTTTATTCCCGGGCAGCACGGAGAGCCGTTGAAGGCGCGGAATTACCGTGCGGGTGAAGGCAGACTGACGACAGAGGTCCTGGATAGCACGCCCTGGCCTGAGCACCTCAAGCTCGCGGCACCGGCACGTACAGGTACGTTGGTCATCTTTGACGGTTGTACGCCGCACATGAGCGGCCCGAACCGGTCTGCCACTTCCCGGCATGCGTATACGCTGCATGTCGTCGATCGTAGTTGTCATTACCCAAGCGGGAACTGGTTGCAACGGGGTGATGATTTACCGTTGCGCGGGTTTGTGCCGCACGCTTAGCAGCCTGTCGTGTTGCATTATTTTTCGAACGTCGATGTTGAAGAGGCCACGCAAAGCTTTTTCAGCAGACTGCCAGAACCGAATGGACAGGAGTCCCCATGTTATTTGTTGACGTAATTCGCAAGAAGCGCGATGGCCACGAGTTATCGCAAGAGGAGATCGAGTTCTTCGTGAACGGTCTTGCCGATGGCAGTATTCCCGCGGAGCAGGTATCGGCGCTCGCCATGGCGATTTTTCTGAATGCGATGAGCTTCGCAGAGGCCGGTATCCTGACACGAGCGATGGCGGCATCAGGAACAATGCTTGATTGGTCGGACCAGAATCTGGACGGACCGGTCGTCGATAAACATTCGACCGGCGGCATCGGTGACAAAGTGAGTTTTCTGCTGGCACCCATTGCAGCGGCCTGCGGCTGCTATGTGCCCATGATCTCGGGTCGCGGTCTCGGTCACGGCGGCGGTACGCTCGACAAGATAGGTAGCATCCCGGGCTATGTAGCGATTCCGGATGCAGCACTTTTCAAAAAGGTCGTGAAAGAGGTCGGTTGTGCGATTATTGGCCAGACCAGCGATCTTGCGCCCGCTGACCGGCGGCTGTACTCGATACGCGATGTCACCGGGACCGTAGAATCTGTGCCGCTGATCACCGCGTCGATACTCTCGAAGAAAATGGCGGCCGGCCTCGATGGGCTGGTGATGGACGTCAAGTTTGGCACGGGTGCCTTCATGGCAACGACAGACGAGGCGGAAACCCTGGCTACCAGTATCGTCGGTACGGCCGGTGCATCGGGCATGAAGACACACGCATTGCTGACTGATATGAACGAGAACCTGGGTCTGACAGCGGGCAATGCAGTGGAAGTCCGGGAATCCGTGCAGTACCTGCTGGGTGATCATCGTGAATCTCGTCTGGACGAAGTAACGCTTGGTCTGGTGGCCGAGATGCTGGTTGTCGGTGGTATTGAAAGAGACCGTGCCGCCGCACGAAATCGCGCTGATGAGGCCGTAAATTCGGGACGTGCGGCAGAGGTTTTCGCACGGATGGTTGCGGCACTGGGTGGCCCGGCAGATTTCATTGAAAACTACGATCAACACCTGCCGTCAGCGCCCGTCGTGAAACCGGTTTGGGCTGATCAGGAAGGCATGCTGACGAACGTCGATGGTCGAAAATTTGGCAATGCCATTATCGAATTGGGCGGCGGCCGCCGCAAAGTTGATGATGAACTCGATCTCTCGGTGGGCTTCGTCGATGTCGCTCCAGTGGGTGCGACCATCGATGCTAACAGGCCTTTAGCCGTGGTCCATGCCGCCAATGAAGAAACCGCAGCACTGGCGTCTGACATGCTCCGTGAGGCCTGTGTCCTTGGGGCGTCCTCGCCACCGGACCGACCGGTGATCCACAAGATACTGGATGCAGAATAACGGGATAAGTTTGTCTTTTGGCGGTATCCTAACTAACAAGAAATCGCTTGCGGGCCGGCTCAGGTGCGGGCGAGAAAAGAACAATATGACCATCCGGGCCAAATCAATTCTGGGGGAGTGAATATGGCAGGTAATCTGATCGGTGTCTTGGGCATCATCGTCATTCTTGGCATCGCCGTGCTGTTTTCAAGTGATCGCAAAGCGATCAATCTCCGTATTGTGGGTGCAGCATTCGTGCTGCAGGTTGTCGTCGCGGCGATCGTGGTGTACTCGGATGCTGGCAAGGCCGTTATCCAGAAAATGAGTGATGGTGTTCAGCACGTCATAAACTTTTCACGTGAAGGCATAGAGTTTGTGTTTGGCGGGCTCGCCACGGATGGCAGTATCTGGAGTTTTGCCGTAAATGTTCTGCCGATCATTATCTTTTTCTCGGCATTAACCACGGTTCTGTATCACCTCCGCATCATGCAGTTCTTCGTCAAGATAATTGGTGGTGGCTTGCGTTGGGTGATTGGCACCAAAGCCGTGGAGTCAGTCAATGCAGCGGCGAACATATTTATCGGCCAGACCGAGGCACCGCTGGTCATTCGTCCCTACCTGAAAGGTCTGACGGAACCACAAATGTTCGCCATCATGGTGTCGGGACTGGCCTCGGTGGCCGGCACTGTACTGCTGGCCTATGCACAAATGGGCGCCGAATTGCGCTACCTGCTGGCGGCCAGTTTCATGGCGGCGCCGGGTGGCTTGCTGATGGCGAAAATCATCATGCCGGACGAGGAAACGGAATCAGCAGCGGAAGACAATGCCCATCTTGAAATGGCTGACAGCGAGCATGCAAACGTCATTCTTGCGGCGGCAGTCGGTACCAGCGATGGCGTCAAGCTGGCGGTGAATATCGGTGCCATGCTACTCACGTTCATTGCCTTGATTGCTGTGGTCAACGGCCTGGTCGGCGGTATTGCCGGACTGGTGGGATTTGAAGATCTGACCTTGCAGAAAATGTTGGGCTGGCTGTTTTCGCCACTCATGTATTTGCTGAACATTCCGTGGTCGGAAGCGCAGGCGGCCGGGTCACTCTTCGGCGAAAAAATTATTTTGAATGAGTTTGTTGCCTACAGCCATTTGAATGACTATCTTGCTGGCATGAGTGAAAAAACAAAGGCGATCGTGACTTTCTCTCTGTGCGGTTTCGCCAATCTGTCTTCAATTGCCATTTTGCTCGGCGGGCTGGGAAGCCTGGTGCCGGAGAAGAAGGAACTGATAGCACGATTTGGCCTCAAGGCTGTTGCGGCAGGGTCGCTCTCTAATCTGATGAGTGCCGCGTTGGCGGGACTGCTTCTTAGTATTTAATCAGTCGGTTCGACAAGCTGTGACGCGGGAAAAAATAATCATAGATTGCGATCCGGGACAGGATGACGCGATCGCCCTGCTGCTTGCGATGGCGTCGCCGGAGGATTTCGACATTCTCGGCATAACAGCGGTCGCTGGCAATGTACCGTTGAACCTTACCGAACGAAACGCTCGCTTGATGTGCGATCTTGGTAGCCGGGGTGAGCTGAAAGTCTACGCGGGTTGCGCCAGACCCATGGTGCGTGAGCTGGTGACCGCTGAGAAGGTGCACGGCGATACCGGGATTGACGGCATGGAGGTTGGGGAGCCGACTCAGGCCCTGCAGCAGCAACATGCAGTGGATTTTATTATCGACACTCTGAAGCGTGCCGAAGAAGCATCGATTACGCTTGTACCTACCGGCCCATTGACGAACATTGGTATGGCGATGGATAAGGATCCGTCTATTCTCGCCAGTATCAAGCGGATTGTGCTCATGGGTGGTGCGATGCGTGAGGGTGGCAATTTTTCACCGTCTGCTGAATTCAATATCCTCGTGGACCCGCATGCCGCCAAGGTGGTCTTTGCCTGTGGTCGGCCCATTACAGCGCTGGGGCTCGACGTTACGCATCAGGTCATTGCGACCAGTGAACGGGTGGCGAGAATCAGGGCATTGGGTAATCCGGCGGCGATTGCGACGGCTGGCATGCTGAACTTCTTCAATCGCCATGACTCGGCAAAGTACGGGTTTGACGGTGCGCCGTTGCATGATCCGTGTACGATCGCCTGGTTGTTGCAGCCGGAGCTGTTCAAGGGGAAGGACTGCAATATCGAAATCGAAACAGAGTCGCCGCTGACGATCGGGCATACGGCCATCGACTTTTGGGGAATCAGTGGTCGGTCGGTGAATGCGACCTGGATTCACTCTGTCGATGCGGACGGGTTTTATGATCTTCTTACGGATCGGTTGGCGCGCTTTGGTGAGAGGTAGCGGGTCGCGCGTCAGGTCGCGCGATTAATTATTCGACTCTAAAAGCGGCCGGCAATAATTCGTCGATGCTGAACATCTGCATCTCCCCATCATTGCCAATCAGCATGATTTGAGTCGCTTCATCGGCAAATTCGAGAATTCTTTGGCGGCACCCACCACAAGGGGTGCAGGCACCCAGATCACCGGCTTTTTCGAACAAGGCACTGTTCGCCTGGTCGCCCATGCTGCCAACAACGGCTATTGCGACGATTTTTTGAGCACCGGAGGACACCATGGCACCGATGGCGTTGGCTTCAGCACAACTCGTCTCCGGAAAAGACGCATTCTCGACGTTACAGCCGACATGCACGCAGCCCGACTCATCAAGAATCGCCGCTCCAACACGATAATTTGAGTAGCGCGCATGGGCTTTGGTTTGCACATCCCTGGCGGCGGCGAACAGCGTTTCAGTATCAATCGTCATCTATTTGGCCATGGGGTTATTGGCGTGAGTCGTCCAGTTGGCTTTTTCAGAACGAACTTTCTGACCCGTCCGCGGATCGGTGCCGGATTTCAATTGCTGCATGCTGATACAGCCGTCTACAGGACAAACGCTGACGCATAGATTACAGCCGACGCATTCGGCATCGATGACTTCAAAACGACGTTCACCGTTGACCGTGTGTGTTATCGCCTGATGAGAAGTGTCTTCGCAGACAATGTGGCAACGACCGCATTTGATACACAAATTCTGATCAATCACAGCCTTTTCGATATGATTCAGATTCAGATATTGCCAATCGGTGACACTCGGAACGGCCAGGCCAACCAGTTCGTTGACGGATTGCATATCTTTCTGGTCGAGAAAATCACTCAGACCGCTGGCAAGATCGTCAATGATTTTGAACCCGTATACCATCGCAGCCGTACAAACCTGCACATTGGAGGCACCGAGTGCCAGAAAGTCGACAGCATCGCGCCAGTCACCGATGCCGCCAATGCCGGAAATCGGTAATTCAGCCGTTGCGCTGTTACGGGCAATCTCCGCGACCATGTGCAGGGCGATGGGCTTGACGGCACTGCCGCAGTAGCCACCGTGTGACCCCTGGCCATCCGTGGTTGGATACATCGTCAATGTTTCGTAATTGACGCGCATGATGGAATTGATGGTGTTAATCAGGGACACGGCATCCGCACCACCCTGAACGGCCGCCTGGGCAACGGGCAAAATATTGGTAACGTTCGGCGTCAACTTGACGATGATCGGAGTTTGGGCGTGTTTCTTGGCCCACTCCGTCGCCATTTGAATGTACTCAGGCACCTGGCCGACGGCCGCACCCATGCCGCGTTCCGACATGCCGTGCGGGCAGCCGAAGTTGAGTTCGAATCCGTCTGCGCCGGTATCCTCGATCATCGGAATGTATTTAGCCCATGTTTCCTCGTTCATGGGCAACATGACGGATGCGATCAGGGCCCGGTCCGGCCAGTCCCTCTTGATCTGCCGCATTTCATCGAGATTGGTCTGCAACGGGCGGTCTGTAATTAATTCTATGTTGTTCAGTCCGATGACCCGTCGCTCGTTGCTGAGCATAGTGCTGTAGCGCGGTCCGCTGACATTGACGATAGGTGGATCTTCCCCCAGCGTTTTCCAGACGACACCGCCCCAGCCGGCTTCAAACGCCCGGTTGACGTTATACGCCTTGTCCGTTGGTGGTGCGGAGGCGAGCCAGAAAGGATTCGGAGAACGAATGCCCAGAAATTCAGAAGTCAGGTTTGCCATTCGTCACCCCCTTGAGCCTGTGCAAGAAGATATGCATCGATGTCGATGGCCGCCAGCTTGCCATCCTGAACGGCGGTGACCGTGAGGTCGTCTTGGCCAAAAACGCAGTCTCCGCCTGCCCATATTCCGGCAACCGATGTGCGCCTTGCATCATCAACTCGCAATTTTCCGTGTTCGTGTTGCAGACGATCCGCAAATTCACCAAAGACTTCGTTGTCCAGGGATTGCCCGACGGCGGTGAAGATGACATCGGCATCCAACGACCAGAAATCGCCGGTTCCACGCAGCTTTCCTTCTCCGTCGAGCTCGGTACGTTCGAAGCGCATGCCCGTCACGTGACCGTCTTGCAAAATTGCATCAGGTTGTGACCAGTGATGAATGGGTATGCCACTGGTTTGTGCCAGCTCCTGCTCGTGACGGCTCGCGCCCATTTGATCTGCACCACGCCGATAGACAATGCTGACGAACTCGGCGCCAAGGCGTTCGCTTTGAACGGCGATGTCGATCGCCGTCATGCCACCGCCAATGACGATAGTGCGATTGCCAACAGGAAGCTCGCCCTTATTCCGGACCTGGCGAAGGTCTGCTATGTAGTCGACTGCGCTCAGGACGCCATCAACATCCTCGTTCGACAGGCCAAGCTTGTTCGTCCCGGCGAGACCGCAAGCGAGGAATACGGCGTCGTAGGTTTGTCGCAATTCGTCGAGCGTGATATCGGTTCCCAGGGCTGACTCCGCTCTGACCTCAATCCCGCCGAGCGCAAGAATATACTCCACCTCAGTTTGTGCAAAATCATTGACGGCCTTATAGGCTGCAATTCCGTATTCGTTCAGCCCACCCAGTTTTTCGTCGCGACTGAACAAAACGACGGAGTGCCCGAGTACGGACAAACGGTGCGCACAAGACAGGCCCGCGGGCCCACCACCCACGATGGCAACCTGTCGACCACTGGTCTTGCCGCGGGTAAACAAGGCAGTACCGCTGTCGAAAATCGGGTCAGTTGCGTAACGTTGCAACAGTCCAATGTTCACTGGTTTGTCCTCGTGAGTATTGCGGACACAAACTTCTTCACACAGGATTTCAGTCGGACAGACTCGAGCGCACATGCCTCCCATAATATTCTCGGACAAGATGGTTTGTGCCGAACCCTTGATATTGTCACTGCGAATTTGCTGGATGAAACCAGGAATATCGATGCCGGTTGGGCATGCGTCGGTACAAGGGGCATCGAAGCAAAAATAACAGCGATCGGCTTCGATCAGGGCGTCCGCCCGCGCCAGCGGAGGGCACTTGTCCTGAAAATTTCTATCGATTTCGTCACTGGAAAGCCGTCTCGCGCGGATATCCATTTCTCGTGACCTCGAATTTTCGTTCTTCATATCTGCGTGTGACCGGCTAGCGCTGGACGGCTGTCGGCCGTTTGTGTTTCGCGCGTTTCTGCAAGGCATCGTAATAGGCCGCAAAAGGTGGCTTTTCAACGTAGTTGCCGGCGCCGCGCTCTATATCCAGTTCGCCATCGGCATATACAACCTTCCCCTGGCTGAGCGTATGAGACGCACATCCAGTTACTTCCATGCCCTCGAAAATATTGTAGTCGATATTCTGCTGGTGTGTTTTAGCGGATATTGTTTTTGTCGCCAGCGGGTCCCAGACGACGATGTCGGCATCCGCACCGACGGCAATGGTTCCCTTGCGCGGATAGATATTGAAAATCTTCGCTGCATTGGTCGAGGTGGCTGCCACGAATTCGTTCATGGTCAGGCGTCCTGTACCGACGCCGTGATGCCACAGCACTTCGAGCCGGTTTTCGACTCCCGCGGTGCCGTTTGGAATCAGCCGGAAATCGTCTTTCCCGGCTGCTTTCTGATCCGCACAAAAACAGCAATGATCGGTGGCTGTAGTCTGCAAATTGCCGGATTGCAATCCATGCCACAGCGCGGTTTTGTGCTCTTTGGGTCTGAATGGCGGGCTCATTACATGCGCAGCCGCCGTTGCGAAGTCCTTGTCGAGGTAAACCGAATCATCGATCAACAAATGGCCCGCCAGCACTTCACCGTAGACGCGCTGTCCTTCGCTCCGTGCGCGGGTGATGGCTTCCAATGATTGCCTGCAGGAGTTATGCACCAGGTATATAGGCACACCCAGCACCTCGGCAATTCGAATGGCGCGATTAGCGGCTTCGCCCTCGACCTCCGGGGGCCTGGACAGTGGATGGCCTTCGGGGCCGGTAATTCCCATGTCAAAAATCTTTTGCTGCAGTCTGTACACCAGTTCCCCGTTCTCCGCATGAACCGTCACAATGGCTCCGAGTTCACCGGCTTTGGAGAAGCTGTTTACGAGGATTTCGTCATCGGCCATGATGGCGCCTTTGTACGCCATGAAATGTTTAAAGCTGTTGATGCCGTGGTCTTTGACCAGTGTTTCCATGTCAGCCGCAACGGAGTCATCCCACCAGGTTATGGCGACGTGAAACGCGTAGTCGGCGACTGATTTCTGCGCCCATTCACGCCATTGAGTGTAGGCCTCCATTATGGATTGCTGCGGGTTGGGGATAACGAAATCCATGATCATGGTCGTGCCACCTGCGAGACCGGCCGACGTTCCCGTGAAAAAATCCTCGCTCGCCACCGTTCCCATGAATGGCAATTGCATGTGTGTGTGGGGATCAATTCCTCCCGGCATGACGTACTGTCCGCCGGCATCGACAGTCCGGGTGCCGGAGGGCGCATCAAGGTTTTCGCCGATCGCGCGAATCTTGCCGTCCGTGCACAGGATGTCGGCCCGGTAGGTTTGGTCCGCTGTGACAACGGTGCCGCCTTTGATTAATACTGTCATGTCATCTGTTCCTGAATGTTAGTCTGGTCAATCGCGGGTCAGGCTGAACATTTTCGGTAGTACCATCATTTCGTCATTCACCGAATTGTAGCCGGTCGGGTCGCAATGCAAGAGCGTTATCCCAATCTTACTCCAGCCTCCCATTCACTAACGGGCTAGGGCTTGAGCAGATCGCCATACATATCCGGTCGACGATCACGGAAAAATTGCCAGGTATTGCGAACCTCACGAATCATATCGAGATCGATTTCATGTACCAGCAATTCGTCCTGATCATAACTGGCCTGTGCCTCGATCTCTCCGCGCGGGTTCACGATGTATGTCGAGCCGTAGAACTCGCTCATATTGAATTGGTCGGCCCACGGTTGCTCTCTGCCGATGCGATTAATCGCACCAATGAAAACGCCGTTGGCGGCGGCGGAAGCCGGCTGCTCAAGCTCCCATAAGTACTTGCTGAGCCCGGCGACTGTTGCCGACGGGTTAACGATGTATTCCGCACCGTTTAGTGCAAGTGCTCGCCAGCCTTCCGGAAAGTGTCGGTCATAACAAATGTAGACGCCGAGCTTTAAATAGGCTGTCTCGAAGACGGGGTAACCCAGATCTCCGGGTTTGAAAAAGAACTTCTCGTAAAAACCGGGATCGACCTGCGGGATATGAGTTTTTCGGTACTTGCCGAGGAAAGAGCCATCGGCGTCGATGACCGCCGCGGTGTTAAAATATACGCCGGGCATGGTTTCTTCGTAGATCGGCACCACGATGACCATGTTGTGTTTTTTGGCATACTCCTGCATGAGGCGTGTCGTATGCCCATCCGGAATCTTTTCAGCCGCCGCGTACCACTTGCGATCCTGGCTCGGACAAAAATACGGCTGGGTAAAAATTTCCTGGAAACACAGAACCTGTACCCCCTGGCTCGCGGCGTCTTCGATGAGCGGAATGTGCGCCTCAATCATCAGGTCCCGAATTTGCTCCGGACCCATACTGGTCGGGTCGCCCTTAAGGCCCATCTGGATAAGCCCGCATTTCACCTTTGCCATATCAACCTCTCATCAACTAAAATTCGATACGCGACGTCATCTTTGACCCCGCAGACTGCACGATGTTCACTCAACGGATGACCAGGATCCATGCATCGGATTCGGCAAAATATACCAGCCGTTACCCCAGTAGTCCTGATGCTCCAGGGTCGCCATTGCTCTGCTCGCGATGGTCGCTCCTTCAGTACATGGATGGGCGGGACTTTTTCGTGTGCATGGTATGAAATCACCCAGGTCGTCTCCCATCAGCATGATAACGCGATAATCTTCCGCAACGAAGTCGCGCCGAATTCTCTTCTCCTTGCTCCAACCCGGTCGCTCGCCTGACAGCATGACGTATTCCGGTGTGACGGGGATACCAGCCTCATTGATGTCCTGCACGGTCGTCGTTTTCTGCGGGCAGGGATCGTCGCCGCGTGGCATGCATGGGCGGTTGGTGACAAAGAAAAGCGTCGCTCCGAGTTCGCGTGCCCTTGCGGCGAACGACACCACACCACTCACGGGAATCGCTTTGTTGGTACGATTCCATGCGTCGAGTTTTTCGTCACTGAACGGCGGGATAAATGAAGATTGAAATCCGACATTGCTAACCACCGTTTCATCGACATCCAGAATGATGGCAACAGGCAGGTCGGCCGCATTTTCCTGGTAGGGCAGTGCGGTCCAGGACTTATCGGCAATTTTCGCCGCCAGGGCGTCCTGAGCGGTGCGGTAGGTTGATATTGAGACAGCGTCATACTCGGCCGAAGTCTGTACCCAGGTAATACCTGGATTTGACGAAACCGGTGCAGTCCCGGTGCAAGCCGACAGTAGAATATGGCCTGTCAGGAGGCACAATATGAAGGCGTGATTGCTTGCCATCGGAATCCTTTTCGATCTTTTTTTGTCCGCACAAACGATCGCGGACAGCCGCCTGAGCGTATCACGATGCGGGCCGGCGACGCCACCGTTGATGCGCGCTATGTCGCTGATTTGACAGGTACTTCAGAGGCTCCACCGGTTCGGCAATATGGCCGTTCGGATAGCCATGATCGCAAAACCACGCTGAGCCATGCAGAATGGCCGAACCCAAAACGTCTGTCCAAGAGCTCATTCCATGACATCAGTCCTGAAGCACAACGCGTTCATTGTATTGGTAACAACATTGCTTGTCTTTTTCGGCTCATCACTGGTCGCAGCGGCGACACCTGCAGCCGCTGAGCCTATTTCTTTTTTGCATCTGAACGACACCTATCGAGTCGGTGCCGTTGAGGACGGCAATCGCGGTGGCTTCGGTCGCGTGACAACGGTAATTCGCGAGCTACAGAAGCAGGGTAGAACAGTGCTATTACTGCATGGTGGAGATTTTCTGTACCCGTCACTGGAAAGCCAGCTCTGGAACGGAGAACAGATGGTGGAAGGCATGAATTTCATGCATACGCTTGCACCGATGTTCGTGGTCCCTGGAAATCATGAATTCGATCGGAGGACACCGGAGGCCATCGTCGATGCCGTGCGGCAATCGGAATTCGTATGGCTGGCTGACAACCTGAAGTTGCAAACCGGTTCCGAAGACGTTGACCGAAGACTGCAGAGCCGGGTCACCGCCGAGATCAATGGTCATAAAATCGGAATATTCGCCTTGACCGTAATGCCGGGACACGGCGGCAACAAGCGCGAGTACACTGAGTTTGGCGCAAATTATCTGAGCGAGGCGGAAGAGGCCATTGAGAGTTTCGAGGCAGCGGGTGTTGATCTGATTTTCGGATTGACTCATCTGCAGTTAGGCGATGATATCGACATTGCCGCACTCAAAGCGCAGCACCCGAAATTTCTATTCGTCGCGGGAGGACATGATCACGAGCCTGAACACGTAGCGGCCACTGAGTCGACTGCAGAGATAATGAAGGGGGCGTCCAATGCCCGGAGTATCTGGCAGATCGATGTCACTTTCGACCCGAATGGATTGCCTTCCATCGAAACCAAAATGATCGCGCTGGATACGAGCATCGCGAAGGATGCAGAGTATCAGGTCATCGCCGACAAATGGCGTGCGCGGTTGTTGGCCAAGGTTCCTTTTTTGGCCAGCAAGATTGGTGAGGCGGCCGTGGTGCTGGACGGTCGGGAGGTCGCCGTTCGAAGTGGCGAGAGTAACTGGGGAAATTTCATTGCCGATCAAATGCGCGGTGCCTTCGGCAAGCCGCCGATGGAACTGGCCTTTATCAACGGCGGCACACTACGCATTGATGACTACATTGCCGGCGATATTACCTTCGAGGACATCGGACGAACATTCGGTTTTTCCTCTTTTCTGCGCTCACTGGGTATGACCGGGGCAGAATTTCGTTCGACCCTGGAGGCAGGTTACCGAGGCACCGGGCTCGGCAAAGGCTATTTTCCGCAAATCTCTGGTTTCAGGGTTTGCATCGATCAAACTCAGCCGGAAGGTTCTCGAATCGTGCAGATGCAAGTGCCTGCCGAAGATGGTTGGCAGGAAATTCAGGAAGACAGAGAGTATTCGGTTGTTGCTCCTGACTATTTGATCGGTGGTGGCGATGGCTACAAATTTCCGCCAGACCGACGTCTGTCTCGTCCCGGATCGGAACTGAAGTACCTGGTGCTTGACGCCATTATCCGCGCGCAGGCAGCGGGAACGCCGATTGGAAAATTGGTTGACCCCCACCATCGGCGCATTGCCTTCCTCAAGTCGGGGAGTGAGCAATGCTACCAATGAAAAAGGGGGTACCGAAGTACCCCCTTTTGGATTGACGAGTTCGAAATCGCCTTTCTGGTTTAGCGGCGCGGGCCCCCAAACAGGTACTTGACGCCGAACTGTACACGCCACAAAGAATCATCTGTGTCGACGTTTGTAGCGTTGAAATTGTTTCCGCTACTGTCTCTCCTGCCTGGGTTAAAGTTGCTGTAAACGTATCGACCGTTGTCACTATCGAAATCAGCTCGAATAACGGGTACGGCCTCAAAGATATTGCCGGTGTCCGCAAATCTCTGCACATTCGCGCCGTCATCAAACAAGTTCAGAACGTTCTCAATATCAAAGAACAGTTTCAGTGAGTGTTGCAGCCCAGGTAACGGGATATCCTGTTGGATTCGAATATCCAGGTCGGAAGTCCAGCTTTGATCGAATGCATTCCGTGGTGAAATTCTGCCTGCAAACTTATTTAGCCCGGACCGATCCAGGAAGTTGAAAAAGGCGGACTGCTCAGCTGCATCCATATTCGAAAAATCCACGAGTGGGTCACCGGGACCGGTTGGCACATAAAGCAGATTTCGCTCTTCGTCATCGGAATCGCCGAAAGTAGCTTGTTCACCACGGCTGTCATACGTGTAGCTGAAGGGTCGGCCAGATCGACGCCGGAAAAACAATGCAATCGTCGTTGGATTGTCGTCGAAAAAGTAATGTTTCAATGTTGCCGAAAGCACGAAGTTTTGCCCATTCTGGTAGGGAGATTGTGCAATCACATTTCGATTAATTTGGGGAGTAGCAACTTCCTCAAAACTGGACGTTGCCGTAGAGCTACCCACCGGATTCCCGATTTTGGCGTCCGTGTAGGCATAACCAAAATTAAGATTGAGTGATGTGTCCTCGTTGAAATCAAGTGTTTTCCCAAGCTTGACGGAAAAAGTCGTCGTTTCCCCGCTGGGCCCATTGGTCATCAAGATATCTTCGTCGCGGCCACCGGCGTCACAGGCAGTACTCACGTTGCTGAATCCCTGGCCAGGGCCGATAAATACTGCGTCGCAACCAGCTCTGAGCGGATCAATTGCATTCATTTGCAAACGCCCATCCGGCAGGAGGATGTCATTTCCTGCATCGTCAACATTGCCTGTCAGTGTCAGATCCAGAAACTCGGCAGAATTCTTGTGATTACTATAGATGTAATCCAGTTGCACATTCCAATCGTTGAAGAGGCCGATAGACGATTCGGAATCGAGGCTCAGACCAATGTTCCAGCGCTGCGTTGATGGCAGCTCGAAGTCAGGGTCGATTGCGTGCGCACGCGCGGTGTTTTGGGTTGCATCAGTGATTTGTTGTTGAACAATGCAGTCAGGAATTCCAGAGAAATCGCCGTTACCATCCAGGACTTGCAAGACTGAGGGATCACAAACCGGACTCGAACTGCGTCCACGCCCAATGCCGCCGCCAAAATTTGAAAACGCATTGGAGAAGTGAACGGTCGGGTCACCGCCAGTGAATACGCCAAATCCAGCCCGCAACTGCATTTCGCCCATGTTATTCCATGGCAGGTCATACGTCAGGCCCAGTCTCGGTAGTAGAATATCCAAGCCATCAAATCCTGTTGCGTTGGTGAAACCGTAGCGCTCCATGAAAACAGGGTTTGCAATCGGACTGTCATCCGACTGGTAGGTGTCATATCGAAGGCCCGCCGTGACGATGAGCCCATCCGATGCCTGCCATTCATCCTGTAAATAAAACGTATGTATGTTGCGCTTGAAACTGGCCGCCGCATCATTGATATCACCGGTAAAGGAGCCATCTCCCTGAATCGGGGTAGTGCGACCGTTGTTGGTGCTGGCAAGACCAGCATCCAGGGCTGCTATGTCAGCAAAGGTAATCGTGCCTGTTCCATTGGCGACGAATAGATTGAAAACATCCAGGGAATCGAGTTCGTAACCCAGGGTTAGCGTGTGATCGCCCATAATGTAGTCGCCGGCAAGCTTAAACTGATCCAGCGTGTATTGAAGGTCATTCGCACTACGGAAGAAACCCGGGCCACTCGTGAGAACCACGTTTCCATCCCCGTCCTCGACCTGGATACGCGGAATCGGGACAGCGTCCTGCGCTTCCCCGCCGCCAAGCGGTCCCTGAAGATCTGTTACGTCGAGACTGGAGTAGCGCAGTTCAGTCGAGAACCGATCGGTCCAGTTTGAAAAGAGCCGGCCTGAAATGGCATCGGACTTAGTACCTTCTACCTCAAAATTATCCGAGAACGTAAAGCCCCCAAAACCAAAATCATCTTCCTCCAGATTCAATTCTTCCAAGTCTACGTAGGTTGCCTCAAAACGATGATTGTCATTAATGTTCCAGTCGATGCGAGCGAATATCCGTTCACTGGTCCGTGGCAGGCTTCTGACGAGAAATCCAGGGTCGCGATCGTATTTGGCACCCAGAATAGCGCCGATAGCGTTGGCATCTTCAAGAGTCAAGTCTCCCTCATTTTGAAACCCAGCGCCGATAGGACCGGCATTCTGTGCACCACCTTCGTCTGTTTCTTCATATGAGGCATAAAAGAAAAGCTTGTCCTTGATGATGGGGCCGCTGAACTCAAAGCCATAGGTCTTGTCTTCGAATGGCTCCGAAATAACATCATTGCCGTCCAGTTTGCCACCCAGCATATCTTCGTCGCTAAACAGATAGAATGCCGAGCCTTGAAAATCGTTGCTGCCCGACTTTGTGACGACATTGACGTTGCAGCCGGTAAATTGACCGTATTGCACGTCAATAGGCGCAAATTCGACCGAGGCAGATCTAACGGTGTCAAAAGGAATAGGGAAGGTATTGCGTGCTGAATTGCCCGATGCGTTCAGACCAAAACCATCTGCGCTGCGAACACCATCAATCGTGAATGAATTCGATCTGTTGCTGCCCCCGGAGCAGGAAATACGAAAGCCATTGCCACCACTGGAGCGCCCGATACCAACACGTGGGTCGAGCCGTATAACATCGCGAATCTGGCGACTGATTGTTGGCAAGGCTTGAATCTCGGCGAGATTAAATGACGAACTCGGTCCTATGGCGAGATCGGCACCGGCGACATCACGAGATGCTGTAACAACAATCTCCTCAATCTGACCCGCGGCTTCTTCCAGGGAAATATTAAACGTCGTTGCACCGGAGAGCTTGGTAAATACGTCGGTGATCAGCGCATCCTTATACTCCGAGGAGGCAACCGCAATTGTGTACGGACCACCTACCGTCAGGCCGCGGACGTTGAACGATCCACTGGCGTTGGCTGTCACCACACGACGGGAACCTGTGCGGGTATCCGTTACGGTAACTGTGGTTCCGGCGGCTGGCGAACCGGATGGGTCCGTAACGGTGCCTCGTACAGAGCCGGTAATTTCCTGCGCAAAGCCTGCGACAGGGATGGCGAATAGCAACATTGCTGCGAGCCACGCGGTTCCGAGTTTGCTCAAAAACTTAAGCGTCGGGCGTGGGGTGATCGGGCTGTTATTCATTGTGGATCCCCAAGATGGAAAAAGAAGAAATGCCGGGTCAAGAAACAAGACAGTGGAATTCCAGTTTGCCAGCAGGTCGAAACTGATCGATAAGAAGCGTGACTCAGTGCCTACTGTTGTATTTATGTGGCTAATTTAACCCAGCAAAAAAGACTGTGCAATACGGGCCGAAAATTCGCGCGCCCTGATCTGGCCGAGCCAGCCCGTGATCCCACCAGAAAGAGTCTGAACCCAGATCGAATCTATCCGAATTTGTTCATTTATAATTGTTTTTTAAGGGATTATTAGCAATCAAGAGCTACTCGAATTGTTGCTCGGATCGCCGGGCGTCGTTGCCAGGCCCGGCACTGTGGTCCGTTCCGGTCGCGAACTGACTCTGAAAGCGGTGCAATTCTGCGCAAATTCACGCTGTGGGGTTTTTGCTACAAAAGCCAGGCAGAGCTTGCTTATCGCTGGGCTGCCGGGTTATCCGGCAATTCCCGGACTTGAATGCGATACAAAGGCGCATTCCTTGCTTCCACGGTGATGAAGAGGTCACGGTTATTCAGAGCCGCTGCTTCTGCCGCCTTTATCGCACCGAGTTCAATCACGATCGGAGAGCGTTGTAGCGCGCTCAGCCACGGCTCATTTTCCTGGCGGCGGTAAAAATAGGCCGCCCGGTAGGTCAGTATGACGGCCGATTTTCCGTCTGCCGCAAAATCCATGGCTGTGGGCTGCCAATACCAGTTCATCGTGGCTACGGCGTTGTCCAGATCTTCCCCGGTGGGTTGCGGAATGCTGGCGACGGTGCCAAGAAATGTGGCCGTGATCACCTCATTCCCCTCATTTTGGCTGGGCCCGAGTGGAACCGCGTAAAGTTCGGCCGGGATGGTTCGTTTGGAGAGCACATAGGCGAGGTTCTTACTCGCATCGACGGCCATCGCTTCCGCGTCGCGCGGTCCGTCCGGATATCGAAAGTCAATCCGCCGGGAGGGCGTCACCGGAGGTGTGGGAAGCTCAGGTTCTTCGATGAGGTAAAGCGTAACGTGATCCCGGATCGCCAGGTTGTCGCCAACGTCAGCAATTAATAGTCTGGCCGTACCTCCGGACTCAAACGACGCGAGGTCTTCCCAGTCAAAATTTCCAGCGTCTTCAAGTAAAAGTGAGCCGTGTTCTGCGCCGTCGTAAGCGAAGGCGAAAAGAATCGGAGGCGAGCCACTATCATTCAGTGCCCACAAGCGCCCGCCTCGTTTCATAGAGAAGGCGAGGCCACTGGCTTCTGTAATGGTGGCATTTTGCAACGTGCCGGTTTGTTCGGGACCACTGTTAGCTGTTCCGCTGCCAATCAGGATAAAAAGGTAGAGAGCGAATTTCCTCACGGTGTCACGGTGGGAATCTGGTGCTTGTAGGTGTCCCAGTTCGATAGAATCTCATCGATCACAACGGAGCCAACGATATACGCCGTCTCAACGGCGAGGTCGATGCCGGTATAGCCGACATTTTCTTGCAGTAAGCTTTCGGCCGCCGTTACCCCCGGCGGTGGCATGGTGAAATTGCTGGCGGTACGCAGGACCATGAGACGATCCTTATCGGCTCGCCCGGCTTTGTCCAGATAGGTCAGTGACTGGATCGTACCGGTATCTTCCATGGCCGAAGAAACGAACTCCCCATCGCCATCGGACCAGTAGTCAACCCAGGCGTTGGCCCAACCATTCAATATTTCGCCATGCCAGAAGGTCAGGGCGGCCAGATTGTCGCCTAACAGGACGAAAGGCGGCTTTCGCGCATTCGGATGTCCAACATAACGGGCTCGGGCGATGGCAACCTCTTCGTTGTCCGGTAGTGGCGTATCCTTGCTGAGTTCAAAAGCCCACTCTGCCAAAGACCCATTGATGCGGAACACCTCTCCTCTCGGGGTCGGTTTTTCCGGGTCAAACGGGACTTTGGTGTGCCGGGCGATGTAACCCCACTGCCAGTCCGCGGGCATTTCTCGTGGATCGATTTCGTGTGCCAGGTCACCGTCGACCAGATATTCGGCCCAGGCGGCGGAGCCAATCGAGGCATCCTCGGGATCGAAGCCGGCGATGCCGGCTACTAACCAATAGCTGGACGACAGATCGAATCGCGGGTCCATTCCAAGCGCCATGATCGACGCTGCTGCTTTCGCCGTTCCAGCACCGGTCACAATGGCCAGAATGCCGCTTTCCGCATTGAAGTGAAGATCGTGTTCACCCTGGAAGGGGAAAATCTGGTCAAGATGGCGACGCTCGTTCCATAACTGGAATTCACCGGGTGCATCCCCGCTATCCGCCCCCCGCTCGAACATGGTGACCAGCACGATCTTGACTTCGATGGGTACCGGCTCGGTGTTAGCAAATCGTTGTTGGCTGGTGTCGTTGCAGGCCGCCAGCGTAAGCAGGGTGAACAGCAACAGTGCGCAACGCGTCTGACAGTTATCAATCATATCCGCTTCTCATGCAGTTAAAAAAAAGCCACAGCAACGAAGAGACGTTGCTGTGGCCCGATTCTTTCTGCTGGCTTTCTAGAAGTGAAATGCCACAGATGCCTGGTAGTTTCTCGGCAATTCCGGCAACACGATAGCGCCACCGAACAGGTTCGGGAAGTTGGAGCGGAAATATCGCTCATCCGCCAGGTTCTTGCCGGTCAAACTAAAGGTCCAGCTTTCGGTCTCATAAATTATGCCCAGATTCAGCAAAGTGTAAGAAGGAAGCTTCACGGCCTGGGTATAACCGGAGTTAACGCTGTCAACCGACACCACGCTCGCATTCAACGCGACGCCGTTGTTAAACGCGTAGGTGCCGGTAAAGGTCAGGATATTCTCCGGAACACCGGCGCGTATCGCGCCCGCCTTGTCGGTGACTTCAGGTCCGTTACCGGCGAGCGTACCGCCGTAGAACAGAGTCGGATCGATGGTCGGTACGTCCCCCGCACCATAGAAGGTGAAACGGCCGCCACCATCCAGTGTGGTCAGGTTGACGACCTCAATGTCCGAGTAACCGACCGTAAGCAACAGGTTTTCGTTCACCACCCAGCGGGTTTCAAATTCCAGTCCTTGCGTGTTGTTGACCGTATTGGTGACGGTTGACTGAGCGCTGAAGTCGGTCCGCTGCTGTTCGTAAACCGAGAGCGCCATGTACAAGGAATCATCGAGGAAGCTGCCCTTGACACCAAACTCCAGCAGTTCCGAGGTGTCGTAGGCACTTTCAATGAGGATTTGCGAAATTGGGATGTTGGCACCCTGGCCAGCAACAAGAGTCGCCTGTTCCGACGCCGTCACATAGGGGATGATGCCAAATCCGGTTGCATACGAAACACTTGCGGTCCAGGAAACGCCGTCTTCAGTGACATCGGCTTTACTAGGATCCGGATCACCGAACAGCAACTTATTATCCGGTGACGAGGCATTTATGTCGATCGTGTCATAGCGAATGCCGAGAAGAATGCTCAGGCCGGATTCCCAGGTAAAGTCGGTCATCAGGCCAATGCCAAGATCGGTGTAGTCGCCGATATCATATTCGGTGTAATCGCGGTCGATACGGGTGGCCAGCAGGCGCCGGTCAAGTGCGGTCGAAGGTCCTGTCAGGTCACGTCGATCGAAATACTCGTTGATAAAGTCGTTTGCGCTCCTGAAATCTGTGTAGCGAACTGACGGTGAAATCTGGATCGACGAGGTCAGACTGCCGGTCTCGATCACTTTGGAAACGATGAATTTTTCTTCGATGACCCAACTGTCATGGAATTGAGAGAATCCATAGGCATTCTCATTGATGTTCTCGTAGGATTCGTAGAAAAGCTGATTCCTGAGTTCCCAGCCACCGTTCGTTTCATAGATGGCGTCGAAATACAGTGTTGTAACCTCATTTTCCAGGCGGTCGTCAGCGGCAACCAGTACCTGGCTGCCTTTCAGTTTCGCGGTACCGACGTCTACCAGCGCTAACTGTGGATCCCATTCGGAGGGGTCCGCAAATTCGGGCCTGAAGGCGAACTCGAAGCAACCGCAGGCGAAGTACTCCTGGTGCGAAATCGAGCCGTCACCATCAGTATCCAGCGGCTGTGCGTTACCCGTAACGTAAGTGCCATCGTCGATGAGTTCCTGTGTCAGACGGTTCCAGCCAGCGACCTGATTGCCTTCGTAGCGGTGATACATACCACCGAACTGGAATCTCAATTGGTCATTCACATCAACGTCAATCGACAGTTGTAGCAGCGTTTGGTCCGTCTTGGAGTTGTCGTAATAACTGCCGGAATTTTCCAGCATGGCATAGCCGTAGTAACCGAAGTCTTTGCTACCGATACGGCCCGGTCCGCCAACTTCGCCAGTCAGAATGCTCTTGTCCCAGGAGCCTGTGGTGTAGCCAATCCGGCCTTCGTGCTGGTCAAGATACTGGCCACTGTCCGCCCGCGAGGATTTGGGTACAAAATTCATATAGCCGCCGATTTTTGACGGTCCGTAAATCGGTGTAGCCGGGCCGCGGACAATATCGATGCGGTCAGAAGCACCGATCGGTGTCGGGTAGTTGCCCGGATTATCCAGTCGGCGTACACCACGAAAATAGGTCTCGCCCGGTGTGCCGCGAACGTCCAGTCCGCCCGCAACACCGAAAAAGGATTGCGTAAAGGTGCCCGGTGCCAGCGCGATGAGGTCATCGATATCTCCCATATCGAATCGCTCCATTTGCTCCGAGGTAATAGACGATGCTGAGCGTGGCGTTTCCAACAGCGTCTTGTCGAAACCAAAGACCGAGCCGACATTCTGCGTTGGCAAACTGCCAAGACTGCCCTCAACGATAATCTCGTCAACGGCCTCATCGTCGTCCTCGTCCTGTGCCAGCGCCTGGGTCGCGAATGCTGTGCCCAGCAGAGCAAGCGCGCCGATCGTTGCTGTTCTTGCGTTTAGTAACGTGTGAAAGTTCATTCTTGCAGCCTCCGGAAGTAGGTATCCGTGATTAGTTTTTGAAATGGACTGGTAGACGCCAGTTTTGTCGACGCCCACTTGATTACTTCAGTCTCTGGTTTGTTGGCTGTAGTTCCCCGCCCGTTTCGTGCGCTCCTGCCTAAAAACACAGGTTATAACGCTTGCACACGAAGCGCTTAGTGTCCGGCATCGTACCGAGCTTTGCAACACCGGATTTACTCATTTGCCGCTCGAATTTCCCGATTCTTTGCCCGAAGTCGCGCAGCAATTCCTGTCGCGTTGCCGCCGACACAAACGCATGGCGCAGCGAGTTCTGGCTGAGTTGCTTCACCTCTTCCCAGGACAGGTTGAACTCTTTGACGGCAACGAAAAACTCATCCGTCAAGGTAGAGTCCCACATGCCACGGTCGTCCGTCGACAGGGCAACCGGGATACCGGTGCGGAGATATTCCGGAAATGGATGCTGCCGGTAGTCGTCGACATAGCCCAGCAGAAGATTGCTGATGAGATTGATCTCGACCAGATAGGGGCCATGCCGCATCAGGCGCATTGTGTCGTCGTCGTCGATCAGATTCATGCCGTGACCGATTCTGTCAGCACCGAGTAACAGCGTTTCGCTGATATGCGAATTCGGTTCATCGACCTCTCCGGCATGGATGGAGAGCCTGACACCGCTGTATTGACGCCGCAGGTCCCGCAGCGTCGTCAAAAAGCGTCGTGGATGTCCCTTGTCATTGTCCTCACGGCCGACCATGTTGACTGCAACCCAAAGGTCGTTGTTTTCGTAGACAAACTGATAAACGTTGCGTAGCTGTTCTTCGGCGTTTGGCAGGAAGCGCAAAATGGCCAGCTGAAAGCGAACGGTTACGCCGGTGGCGATCGCATCTTTTTGTGCCAGCCGTTCGCGCAAGATATCCGCCTCTTCTGCAGGCGTAATGAAGCGGCCGTCCGGATGCTGTCCACCGCTGCCTCCAAGCTGAAATTCAATATAGGACACACCCTCCTGACCAAATGCCCGCATGTTTCGATACAGAATCTCTGCCTCTAACCAGGGATTGAACAGCAACGCGCCCAGTCGCTGCCAGTGGTTGCCAAAAAATTCCTCCCGGCCTTCATAGGGCTTGTCCAGCCGGATGCTGTCCAGCCAGGCGGTCTTCTGACGCTCGTCCAGGTCAGCCAACGGCACGTACTCGGACTGCTCGCAATCGTTCAGGGCCTGATATTGAAGCGTCGAAATATTGCGGAACATCAGGTAGTAGGGGTCACGACCGAATTCATTGCCGCCGAAATCGCGACAGTTTTCGATCCGCACCTTGGTGTAATAGACGTAACCGCGCGATCGTTGCGCAAGCGCGAGTTCATACCACCATTCCGAAAAAACGGCGCCAGTCAGGTGATTGTGGAGATCGCCCCCTTTGGGCATGTAGTAAAGGACCCGGTACAGATCTTCCGGATTGCCGGAGGCTTTGACTTCCTCGAACCAGTCCGCGGAGGCCGTCGGTATTTGTAGCAAGAGTGCGGCTATCAGAATGTATTTGGGCATGGTCGTACCTCGAGTGCGATGCCTGGGCTACAGAAAAGCGTATTTAAGGGCGAATATGATGGCGATGACGTAGGAAGCGCTGCCGCATTCCCGGGCCCGGCCACTAATGAGTTTGATGGCGACATAAGTGATGAACCCCAGGCCGATGCCTTCCGCTATTGAAAACGACAATGGCATCGTGATGGCGGCAACGACAGCAGGGGCTGTTTCGGTGATATCGTTCCAATCGAGATCGGCGAGGCTGCGCGCCATCAGGCAGGCGACGAACAGCAGTGCCGAGGCGGTGGCATAGGCCGGAACGCTTTGGGCCAGCGGTGCGAAAAACAGGCAGGCCAGAAACAGCAAGCCAACCACAACCGCCGTCAACCCGGTGCGCCCGCCCGCCTCGACACCGGCCGCACTCTCAATGTAACTGGTTGTCGATGAAGTGCCGACGAGGGCACCAACGACCGTTGCGGTGGAATCCGAGAGCAGGGCACGATTAAGTCGTGGCAATTTGCCATTTTCGTCGAGCAGGTCGGCCCGGGTTGCGACACCAATGAGTGTCCCGGCGGTGTCGAACACATCGACAATCAGCATCGATAATATGGCGGTGACCATGGACAGTTGCATAGCGCCGGCGATATCGAGTTGCAGGAATACGGGTGCGGGCGAGGGTGGCATGGCCACGAGGCCTTTGAATTCGACGCCACCGAACAGCCAGCCCAGCACTGTCGCCAGCATGATCCCGATAATGACCGCGCCCTTGACGTTACGAGCGGTCAGGGCGGCGATCGTCACGAAACCAAGCAGGCAAGCCAGCGGCTCGAAGCTGACAATATTTCCCAGTGACACGAGCGTCGCGGAATTGCCGATCACAATCCCCGCATTCTTCAAGGCGATGAAACCTAGAAACAATCCAATGCCAGCCGCCATGCCGAGTTTCAGGTTCCTGGGAATCGCGTTGACCAGCCATTCGCGTACCGGCAGAACACTGAGCGCGATAAAAATTACGCCGGATATAAAAACCGCACCCAGTGCCGTCTGCCAGTCATGACCCATACCGAGGACAATGCCAAACGTGAAATAAGCGTTCTGGCCCATACCCGGTGCTTGCGCAATCGGGTACTTGCCCCACAGACCCATAACAATGGAGCCGAACGCAGCCGCTAAACAGGTAGCGACAAATACCGCACCGAAATCCATCCCCGTCTCTGAGAGTATCGACGGATTCACGACGGTGATGTAGGCCATCGCCAGGAAGGTCGTTAGTCCACCCAGGGACTCAATGCGCAGGCTACTGCCGTATTTTTTTAGACCGAAAAAAGTATCGAGAGAAGTCATGGGCAATCTTTTTATTGTTGGTTGATGATCTGGTTTAACTACTGGGTGCCCGGCACCTCATTCTCATACCGCGCCCAGTTCTCCAATAACGCTTGCACGACAGTATTGCCGACTACGAACGCCGATTCCAGCGCCGGCACGCCGTTGTCGGGATAGGGAACCGTCCGGCTCCACGCGGCTGTCTTGCCCGGTGGGGGCACGGTATAGTTGCTGGCTGTGCGCAGGACCAGTACCCGATCCGTGTCCACCAGCTCTTTCCTTGCCAGGCGATGCAACGCCGTCATCGTACCGCTGTCTTCCATATTGGTGGTCATGAAGTTGGCATCTTCACCCGCATAGAGGTGCAGCCAGTCGTTGGCCCAGCGGTTGAGCAACTTGCCGTGCCAGTACGTGCTCGAACTTAGCGTATCCCCTATCGTCACGAAGGGCGGCTTCTGCGCCTGCGGGTCATTTAGATAGAGCTTGCGGTGAGCGGCAATTCCCGGCGAATCGGCCAGCTTGAGATCGCGAGTCAGCGCGTAGGCCCAGTCCACCAAAGAACGGTTCAGGCTGAACGAAATCGTATCAAGGGTCCAGCCGGTGTAGATATCCTCGGGACTTTCAGCCGGTTCCTTCGCGCCCAATGGTATGAGGCCGTATGGCCAGTGCGCCGGGATTTCACGAGCGTCGATTTCGTACAGTAAGTCACCATCGACTACGTGCCGGGCCCAGGC